>CAMAUB010000017.1 GCA_945861315.1 Chlamydia trachomatis | reverse complement strand
CAATCCCCTGGAAATGCGCTTCAAGGATACATTTTTCTTTTAACAGATCGTAAATAATAAATGTTTGCTGGTTTGGTAGTTTTGGGTTGCACATCGTATAAAAAAGGCAGTGATTATAAAGATGTCCGCGACAAACTCCCTCTCTTATTTGAGCAATCTCTACTTCCAACTGAATATTGAAAACTGAATATGTCAACCCAATTCCAGCAAGAATTTCTGCTAGAAGAAAAAACTCTTGCTGTATAGAAACAACTTGAAAAGGAGCGTTGCTAGTTTTTATAAAGAATGTCGCTCCACTTTCAAAATCTATACGGATCAATCCATATTCCATCACAGCTCCATTGGTTCGCTCTAACATGGCGAGCACTCGCTTTTCTTGGAAAGGATAAATTTCTGAGACTTGCCATGCTAAGGTTTGCCGCGCAATTTCTTGTGCTCTTTGAAGATCATAGAAGACAACCTGGCTTTCATCCCCGTCTTTATGCACATAGAAAAAACAATCTCGGTGATAGCATGTTTTGTGAATAGCCTTCTCAAATTGGTATGTCTTGACAACCTGCCTTTGAATTGGATCAAAAAGATCAATGCGACTATTATTTGCAAAAACAATGTTTCCCTCATGTTGAGCTATGACCTCTTGATTTACTCTGTCAATGCAATAAATATCCCTTGTTTTGAGGTCGCCAAAACAGTGTGCATCCCCCTTTAAGAAGGAAATGATGAATTGCCCATTGCCAAGGTCTTGAAGTCTTCCTTGCTCATTTCTGGCGCGTGGGAGATCCAACACCTTTTCTTTGCTCTCCACGTTAAATACCATGAGGTGACAAAAAAAATCGAACAAAAATAGATACCCCCCCCATAGATGGACTTTCCTTGGGCCTCCACCAAACGACGTCTTCATAATTTCGAATAGTTTTTGTTCTTTAAGATTTAGAGCTAAGCTTCTCATGAATATCAATCTTGTTGACCAAAGCCTTCGATCATGAGCAATTTGATAAAACCTGTGATTAACCTGCATCAAAGTGAATAACTGGCACGCATATGTCATTGCATTGGTAGAAATATAGCCTTGGGGATTGATAAGATGAGAAAAAATTTCTAGGATAAGCTCATCCGATAGAGCTCCAAATGGGGACTGATCTACAAAATAGATGGGCTCCACAGACTCCCTTTTGGTACAGGAAAACAACCGAGCAAACATATGACGACCTCCTTGTTGCCATATACACCTGTTTCTATTAAAACATGAATTAAGATTTTGTTAACATAAAAAAATCTTGAGAGTCTTTAACTACCTCTTTAGAAAGACTAAAGATTCCAATGAGATTACAAAATGCCATCATAGAAAGAGTAATATCTGCGAAAACCCAGACAAAATCGACACGTAAAAATGCCCCAACTGGAATCAGTGCAATGAACAAAAGACGGAAAGAGAGTCTAAAGCGGCCACCAAAAAGATAGCCTATAGCCCTTTCAAAACAGCACCCCCATGCCAAGATGGTGGTATATCCAAAAAGGATTAAAGCGATGTTAACAACAATTAATCCAAGGGTATTTCCCACTCCAGATTGAAATGCGTAGACAATCATGTTAGTGCTCTGCAATCCCTCAATGGTGTACGCGCCTGTAACGATCAGGACAAGAGCTGTTGTTGTACAAACAATCATGACCAAAAAAGGAGCAACAAGAGCCACTACACCATCAATCACAGGGTGACGCGTTTTAGCTCCAGCCTGTAAAATAGGGACATAGCCCGTTCCTACATCAGTTGCAAATAGTGCTCTACCAAGGCCCGTTGAGACCATTTTCATCATGGTATAGCCCAAAGTGCCTCCAATAACAGCACCCTTGCCAAGCGCTGCGTCAAACATAATGCCAAAGGCTGGAAGAATGTGACTTGCATTGAAGGCCAAGATCACAGAGGCCGCTCCCAGATAGAGCAGAGCCATAATGGGAATAATCGTTGAAGAGACTTTGGCAACCCGCCCTACACCACCTAAAATAACGGCACCCACAACGGCAGCAATCGCTAAAGAAGAGAACCAAGGACTAATGCCAATTTTCCCAAGAGATAGGGTCATTGAGTTGATCTGGGCAAAAATACCAACACCAAGTGCTCCAAATAAAACAAGAACGGAAAAAATAACAGCCAGCTTCTTAAAGCCTAGATGGGCTAGGTAATACATAGGTCCGCCAACATACTCACCACGACTATTTTGCTGGCGGTATTTCACAGCAAGCATGCAGCTTGAATATTGAATGATTGAACCAAAAAAGGCCATAACCCACATCCAAACTAGCGCACCTGGACCACCCATAGTAAGGGCCACAGCCATTCCAGAGATATTCCCTGTTCCAAAATTTCCTGCCAAGACAGAAGCAACTGCCTGATAGTGCGTTAGATTTCCCTTGCCTCCATCACCCTTCTTAAAAAGTTGCATGAGCCCCATTTTTAATTTAAACAATTGTAGAAAGCGAAGCTTAATTGAGAGGTAGACCCCAAGAAAGATCATCGCAGGGAAGATCAAGTAAAAAGTAAATAACTGATTATAACGCGTTAAAAAATCTATCAACATGACTAATTATTATATAGAATAATCTATTGGCTATCAATGTTTTTCTTGCGGTTATCAATTATCTTTTTGATGAGACTTTTTATAAATATTTTGAATCAATTATTACTAAATATTAAATTATTATATAATACTGTTATACTAATAATATGGAAATTAAGATCAAAAAGACACACACTCATGATATTGCTATCTGCAGAAAAGAACATGGGGTTGAGCTAGAGAGGCTTGAGAAGTACTTTCGCCTTGTCAACTATTTGGCAGCTGCGCAGATTTATTTGAAAGACAACACCTTACTAAAAGAACCTCTGAAGCCTGAGAATATTAAAGAGCGTCTTCTTGGTCACTGGGGAACTTCCCCTGGAATCAACTTTATCTACACACACCTCAATCGCTTAATTCGGGCCCATGATCTGGACATGTTTTTAGTCACAGGTCCGGGACATGGCGCTCCTGCCAATTTAGCAAACTTGTACTTAGAACGTTCATTAGAAGAATTTTACCCAGATCTCAAGCTCAATCACGATGGACTTGAAGATTTTATCAAACGTTTTTCATGGCCAGGAGGTTTTCCAAGTCACCTCTACTCCGGGATTCCGGGAACGATTCACGAAGGGGGAGAGCTTGGTTATGCACTAGCAACCGCCTTTGGTGCAGTGATGGATAATCCCAATTTGATTGTCACGTGTATTGTGGGTGACGGAGAAGCAGAGACTGGACCAACAGCGACGGCATGGCATAGCACAAAGTATATTGACCCCATAGAATCTGGCGCTGTCTTGCCTATTCTTCATCTCAATGGGTATAAACTCGCAAATCCAACTATTTACGGCACAATGGATGACCAGGAGCTCACCTCTCTTTTTGAAGGATATGGCTATCAACCCTATATTGTAGAAAAAATTCAAGACCTTCATGCCGATCTTTTCATTGCTCTTGAGTGGGCCTATGGGGAGATCAAATCAATTCAAGAGGCCGCGCGCTTCGGCCATCCTCAAAGCAAACCAAAATGGCCCGTTATCTTACTGCGTTCTCCAAAAGGATGGACTGGAATCAAAGAGATCAATGGAATTCCAATAGAGGGTTCATACCGCTCTCACCAAGTTCCTGTTAAAGATGCTAAGACCAATCCAAAGTCTCTCAAACTTGTTGAGGGGTGGTTTCGCTCCTATCATATTGAAGAACTATTAGATGAACATGGAAAGCCAATCCCTGAAATTCTTGAAAACTGTCCAAAGCCTCATCGCAGAATGGGAACAAATCCTCATACATTTGGAGGAGTGTGCTTAAAGCCCCTAAACCTCCCCTCTATTCATGATTTTGAAACTGAACTTCCTAAGCACGCAAAACGAGGAAGCACGGTAGAGCGCAGCATGTCTCAACTTGGTCAGTATATTAAAGAGGTGATCATAAGAAATCCCCACTCTTTCCGCATCTTCTCTCCCGACGAATTGGAGTCCAATCAATTGTCGGAGGTTCTCAAAGTAACCCATCGTAACTATCAATGGCCAATTGGAAAGTTTGATGAGCACATCTCTTCTCTAGGTGGAAGAATAAGCGAGATTTTAAGTGAACACACCTGCCAAGGATGGCTACAAGGCTATCTTATGACAGGCCGCCACGGTGTTTTTCCTTCCTATGAGGCTTTCTTAAGTATCGCTGCAACAATGATGCTTCAATTTGCTAAATTTCTCAAATTTTGTCGGGAAATACCTTGGCGTCATCCATTTGCTTCTCTCAATTACCTTGAAACATCCACCTTATGGCGTCAGGAACACAATGGATTTTCACATCAAAATCCAGGCTTCATCAATATTTTGCTCAACCTCAAGCCAAACATTGTGCGTGTCTACTTGCCACCTGATGCCAATACATTGATCAGTACATTTGACCACTGCCTAAAGAGTCGAGGCTATGTTAACCTTGTTGTTGCAGGAAAACAGATGATGCCTCAATGGCTCTCCATGGATGAAGCGATTGCACACTGTCAAGCTGGTGCCTCAGTTTGGAGATGGGCTAGTACAGATGAAGGAATAAATCCCGATATTATCCTAGCTGGAATTGGTGACAACCCACATTTAGAAGTAATGGCTGCAGCGCAGATTCTACATAATGAACTTCCTGAGTTGAGAGTTCGTGTCGTAAATATCACCGACCTTTTGATCCTAGAAAAAAATACAGTTCATCCTCATGGACTTGATGAAGAGATGTTTGATGCTCTTTTTACAGCTGATAAACCTGTGATTATTAACTTCCATGGCTACCCATCTGTCATCAAACAACTTCTTCATGAAAGAGAAAGAATCAATCGCTTTACAATAAATGGTTATCTTGAAGAAGGGACGACAACGACTCCTTTTGACATGTGTGTACGTAATAAGATAGACCGCTACCATCTGATTATGCAAGCTATTCGACACAGTGCAAAACACAATCCTAAAGTTGCAGCTAAAGCAAATGAGCTTATTGCGCACTATGAGTATGAGCTTATTCGCCACCGAAAGTACATCCTAAAATATGGGACAGATCCAGAAGAGATCTCGAATTGGCAATGGGTATAATTCTTGTCATCAATGCTGGCTCATCAAGCTATAAATGTGCACTTTTTGCAGATGAGTGCATCTGGTCTGCATCTATGCAATGGAAAGAAAACTTCAAAGATGCCTATCTAGAAATTGGCAATCAAACTCAAACTCACCTTACGCATTTTTTTCCTTCACAGAGTGAGCGAGGGGGTCAAAATGCGAAGAGTGAGACGAAGAGCAACTTTATAAAGTTGGTCGAGGAACACTCTGAAGCAGGTTGGCCTTTGCAGCCACTTTGTGAAGAGAAAAAAATGCGTAAGGTGAGTCAGATTGTCAACATCAAATCGGCAGGTGAAGCTCTCTTGCATATCCTCAACGCACTACCTACCAAAGAGATTGATGCTATTGGGCACCGAGTTGTTCATGGGGGCGAGCAATACTATGCACTCACCCGCATCGATGAAGAGGTCAAACGCGCCATTAAAAAGCTCTTCTCTCTCGCTCCATTGCACAATCCCAAAGACCTAGAGGGGATTGAAATTGCTGAAAAAACTTTTCCAAATATTCCACACTATGCCGTTTTTGATACTGCTTTCCATCATACCATAAAAGAAGAGGTCTTTACCTATCCCATTCCTCTACATCTGCGTGAGAGGGGGATGCGAAAATATGGATTTCATGGCATAAGTCATGAATACTGCTCTAAAAAAGTGAAAGAGCTCTCTACCAAAGAGCGAGTCATTGTTTGTCATCTGGGCGCTGGAGCCTCCCTTTGCGCAATTGACAAAGGGAAAAGTGTCGACACAACAATGGGCTACTCTCCCCTTGATGGACTAATGATGGTCTCACGTTGCGGATCTATCGATCCTGGCCTTATCCTTGACCTTCTTCATAATCACACTTCTGAACAAATCAATCATATGCTCAACAATGAATCTGGACTGCTTGGCATCTCAGGTATTTCAGAAGATATGCGTGATATTTTAAAACAGGCACATAGCGGTAGTCTCCGTGCACAGCTTAGCCTCGACATGTTTCAGCACCGCCTCGCTGGGTATATTGCCATGATGGCGGCCTCCCTTGGAGGACTTGATACACTGGTTTTTACAGCAGGAATTGGAGAGAATGCACCATTTGTTCGCCAAGATGCTTGTGAACGCTTATCTTTCCTCGGAATAGCTATTGACCATCGTGAGAACAACCTCACATCATCATCGCCACGCATCATTTCATCTCCACTCTCCAAGGTCACCGTCTGTATTATTCCCACTCAAGAAGAATTTGAGATCGCTTCTCAAATCAAAAACGCACTTTAGACAGCCTCTCGCAAAAAAATATTAGAGTTCGTCTAGCAGTCGTAACGGTCACGGTCATTATTCTTTCGCGGAATTTCATTGATCAAAGCATCAATCAACCCATCCCAATTGCGAGCTTGAATAAATGGACGAATGATGTTTGGATTGAGTTCGACAGCTTGTGCAAAATCAATCACATACTCTTCTTTTATGTTACCGATATCAAGCTCTGTACTAAGTGTATCTTTCAAACCTGCTGTGAATGAGTGCCACACCCACCCTTTCCCACGAATGTTGCGAATACCAACTTTTAACTCCTCATCTGTAAAAACTGTTCTTAAAAAATGAAGAGGATGGACATGGTCGATTCGATCTCCAGCATTTTCAAGCTCAGTCCTAGATTTTGCAATAGTAACAAGCGTTTTATTGGCCAGTGTTGTGATAATGTAGTGAATATATCCTTTCTCTTCACGACTTATACCCGCTTCATAGTTACGAGGATAACCTAGGTATTGCCCTTGATTACGTGCTTGGTGATCCCAAAATTTAAATGCATTACGTTTCCTTGAAATCTCAAGGATTATCAAATCATCATCGCCTAAGAAAGGGCTAGCTTGCTCGATAATCTCTGAAATAGTCTCCTCTGGATGTACATTGAAAAGGAATTCTTCGTGGTCGGTTGTAAGTGTGACAATCTGAGCAAATGCTACAGATGAAATCATCGTCATCATTAGTAAAGCGTGCATAAAATGCCTCCTGATTGGGTTTTTTTTAGAGATTTTTGCTCACTCAGCCATGGGACATTTCGGCAAGATTTTTACTAGGCAGAAATTAAAGGATCTAAGCTAACCTTTTGAAGATCAGCAAAATTATGAATGCTACTTTAGAAAAAAAATTGTCGAGACGTCTGATTTCCAAGTAAACCAAATATTCCGTTAAGAAAATGATAAGATTAACAGATCTTTTTTCTCAATTGAAATTTTAATTCATGATACGATGAAAAATTGTAGCTAACATGAAATTGATTCTTATATTAGACATCCTGCGTAACTTATCATGAGTCGAGAAATGAGATATTTTTGCGTAGATTTTTTCCGTGCGTTTTTTGATATACTCAAATGGAGTAGGCGAAAAACGAACGAAAAAAAAATACGCAAAAAAATCCATTTAACGACCATGGGAAGTTACGCAAGGTGTCTATTAATAACCTTCGCAACCTCAACGCTTCATGCGCAATTTTCAGTTGGCATGGAGAGCGCACATATCAAACGTATGCGTGATGGTGGAACGCAACAAAATGGGCGTATAGATGGGATACGCCTCTCTTATAATCGTTTGCAACGCTTTTATTTCGGAGGAGATTATTTTTATGGTTCTGCAAAACTTATAGGCCACACAGGATCTCAGCGTCCAATTTCCTCCATTTTAACAGATAAAGTTTATGAAGGGAGAGTTGGCTGCTCCTTCTCAGATAAAAATCATTTCTTTTTCCTCTTTAGTGGCTATGGCTATTACCACGAAGTGAATGATTTTTTCCCTCCTACACCAATCCCATTTAAATTCACAGATACCTTTAACTACATCCCTGTTGGTTTTTTATCTGGAGTCTATTCGTCATCTTTGCTAAGTATGGGATTTAGCTTCAAAATGATGTTTATGCAAAAGGCGCAAACAAAGATTTCAGATGATCCAGCTCATGACGATGTGGTTTTAAAAATGAATGAAGAAATTAATGTGCGCATTGAGCTTCCACTTGTCTTATCTCCCTCATGTACACGTATGAATCTACGTTTCTCACTCACTCCCTTCTATGAATTTCGTCATTATGGAGGGAGAGAAGACTATCCAAGCGATTACTTGGATACTAAATTTATTTTACTAGGCGCAAGAATCGCTCTTGTTGCAAACTTCTAACACTAAGGACACATGGGAAATTTCTACACACGTCTAAGTTATAGTTTCGGAAATGAAGATTGGAAAACTGAACAACAAGCCTTACAGATTAAGCCAACTCATCGGGTTCTTTGTGTAACAGCTAGTGGCGACCGCCCTTTAAATCTTCTTTCCGTACCGTGCAAAGAAATTGTCACAATCGATGCTAACCCCATTCAGAATGCTCTTTTTGATTTAAAAGTTGCTGCGCTCAAATCATTTGATTACGATGAATATCTCGCTTTTTTAGGTCTGAACCCCATGAAAAAGCGGCTTAACCACTATGATAAGATAAGAAAGCATTTATCTCACTCTTCAGACCAACTCTGGCAACAACATCGTTCAAAAATTCAAAAGGGTGTTCTTTTTGAAGGTGCTATTGAAAAGATGGCGAAATTCACATCAACCATTGCACGCACCTGTCGAAAGAAAAAAATTGAAAAACTTTTCTCCTTTGATGATCTCAATGAACAAATTGCATTTGTTAAAAAAGAGTTCGACACACGCAGCTGGCAAGCTATTTTCACATTTGTCCATCCTTTTAGACGCTTTTTAAAAGACCCCGGTCTTTATGAATATGTTGATTCAAATATACATGTTGGCAAGTTTTTGCACTTCCGCATCAATCGGTACTTGAATCAAGCACTTGCAAAAGAGAGTGTTTTGATGAGTTTAATTTTAAAAGGAAATCTTGATCGCAAGCATCTCCCTCCTTATCTCTCAGAAAAATATGTACCCATCATTAAAAAGCAACTCGATAGAATCTGCTTTGAAACAATCGATTTGATTTCTTACCTTGAAAGAGCACCAGACAATAGCTTTGACTGTTTTTCAATGTCTGATGTCGCCTCCTACATTCCCAAGGCTGTCTTCGAACGCATGGTTACCTCTTTGGTGCGTGTTGCAAAACCAGGTTCTCGCTTCTGCATTCGTCAATTTTTGACCAATTATACAATCCCTAAGCATCTAGAGAAATTTTTTAAGAGAGACAAAAAGCTTGAAACCAAGCTTGAACATGAAGACAATTGCTTAGTCTATCACTTTATTGTTGGTGAAGTTGTAAAGTGATCGGCAAGAGCCCAAAATGAGCGGCGAAGAGGGCGTAAATGGCGTGCATAGATTGCTGCGTATTCAGGGAATTTCTGCATCCCTCGCAGCTGCTTTGTCACATCTCCGCCCGTCCCATCATTGAGAAACAGGCCGCAGTGTTCTGATTCATCGATCACAAGTAGTGTGAGCATGCGATAGATTTGGCTCATTTGTGGATGTTCTGGGTCATAACCAAAGATGGGAACACACATTTTTTGTTCTCCTTTATAAGCTGCAAAAACGCCTTCAATAACTCCATCTTTTTCAAGAGCCACAAAATCAAATAGTGGCGATAAAAGAGCTACTTGAAAAAACTTCTCCGTATAAGCTGGGCCATATTTTGTATGCTTGTCAATATATATCTTTCGGTTCAGCTCACAGATCCGTTTTTCACGCCCTATCAGTTCATTATTTCTAAGCACTAAATAGCCTAACTTATTCACAAGTCGTCTATCCCGACGATGGTGATAACGTGCTTGAGAGGTCAACGTCTGCTTCCATTTAGGATCATAGCCAAAGATCTCTCGAGCTTGAAATAGAGCATATTTAAGCTGCTTAAAAGAACTTATAGAATCATCATACAAAGAGCGAAAATTGATTGAATGCGTTGGAAAAGCAACAATTAAAAACTGCGTGATTGTATTGAGCTGCTGAAGCGTCAGACTTGGTAAAATATTTGAACTGATAAGCCAATTATTGATGAGAACGCTACGATTAATTTTAATTCCTTTAAAAAAACCACCCGCTGCTGTGACAAGACTTCGACGAATTGTTGATTTTGAAAGCTTTTCTTGTTTTCCAGATATAATATAATAATTCGAAGTAAGATAAGAGCTGTGATATTCACGCTCATTGATTGTGAGTGGAATTAAGTGTTCATCCAGTTTGAGTAAGTTAAGCGTTGTTTCAACATTCGAAATGTAAGGTGTCACTCCATCACGAATCATTGGTAGAAGCACTGCTTTAGCAGTTGCTCCCATCTGTGTTTTGGGCCAAACAATTGTATCAATATTTGAGTGGTCGTAAAGAGAAACAAGCATAAATTTTTATGCTATGGTTTTTTTACAAAATAGGCAAGAGCTGATGCTGAAAGAAGAAAAACTAAAGAAAAACCACCCATCATAAAATAGCTGTTTTCCAAGGTAACTGATGAAAAGGAAGTTAGCGTAGACCCATTCGTAGCAGCATGGTAAGCAATGATACCACAGATAAGGCCAATGAGCGATAGTACAATCAAAGTTAATGCTATAGACCTCGCACAAAAATCACGTGCGTGAGGTCTAACATTCTCTGGATGATAGAATTCCCTTTTGCTAGCTATAGCCATAAGACATTAAATCATAACAAAAAAGATCATTTTATTGTGATTAAAGAATTTTTATTTACCTGAGTTTTGGGTTTATACCCAAAACTCAAGTTATTTAGATAGTGCTGTTAAAATTTTTCTTTTCCCTTCAAATGGAGCCCGCCCGTGCATCGCCAAGACATTATCAAGGACAAGAAGGTCTCTTTTTTGCCAAGGATAGGCAATAGTTTTTTGATCCAAAACATCCATGACAGAATAAAGATATTTTTTGGGGATTTTCTTCCCATTTCCATAAAATATTTCATGCATAATCGTGTGAGGACGGGAGTAGACAACTTTTGTTCCTATCCAGTTCCAAAATCCTATGAGCTTTGGATTAAAATCGTAGAGATGCGCCTGATTGAACCAAATAGCTTCTCCTGTTGTCTCATGGTTGATGGTTGCTGGGCATTGTTGCGCAATTTCAAGCCAATCTCCATTCCAGCGATGCTCAAATTCATTCTCTTTGCACATGCGCTCAACTTCATCTCGATTGGTTGTTTCAAAAGCTTCCATCCACGTCTTATGAGAGCGCTGTAGACGATTGATGATGTCAAAGAGAATACTTTTCCCATAGTAGTTTGAAACATAGCGCAGTCCCTGTTGCTGAAACTCTTGACGAATCTGCAAGGGCATAGCGCGATAAATCTCACGTGCATCTCCCAAAATAGTTGCTCCCCCACTAGCTGAAGGAGTTTGGCAATAGAAATAGATGTGTTTTGGATAGTGCTTGATAAAACTCATCTCATTGTGCAGAGGGATTTTCAATGAGGGTGGAGCTTCTGTAGATGTATAGACCTTCCCCTTCACCTTATCTCTTGGACTATCTCCCCCAATATAATTAAGAGTGCGACCCAAGCCTAATGCTTCAATGACAGAATTAAAGCCATCAGCTCCCTCAATTGGGAAACCTCGGAATAAGATCCCAGCATGCTTCACAACTAATTTTGCAAGCTCATCTCTGTGCTCTCTTACATACGAGAGAAACTCCTCAAAGGAAGGAGGTGTATGATCGGGCTCAATCACTAAAGGGAGTTTTTCTTTTGTGATAAATGAATGTTTCATCTTGGCTATCCTATATATTTTGTTCCTATTGGAGTTTTGCAATTCCCTCTTGAAATATCTTCTATTTATCCTTGATCGTCAAGTGTGAAGTTTTGTTTGATCGGCAATTTTACACTAAATGTTGTTCCAACCCCTTCAACACTTTGAACAGAAATCTCTCCAGAGTGAAGCTCAACAATCTTTTTGCTCATTGCAAGCCCAATTCCATAACCTGGAACACTCTCATCACTAGTTGGAAGTCGTTTAAAAAGAGAAAAAATTGTTGAGGTATCATTCATGCCAATTCCATTATCCTTGAAATCTAAACTATAGAATTCTCCATCTACCCGCCCACTAATATGTACGATAGCAGAGCGGCCAGGCTTGCAATACTTTGAAGCATTTATCAACAAATTTTGAAAAAGTAACCCCACAAGGGTTGCATTTGCCTCAATGGTTCCTAAGCGATCCACTTCAACTTCTAACTCTTTATAGTTAGGCAAAATCTTTAGCTCTGCAATCAAACTATTGAGAAGCTCATTTAGATCAATCACAGTAAATTCTGATTTTTTACTAGTCATGCGTGAAAGCTCTAATAAATTTGAGATAAGCTTATTCATACGGGTTGCACACTTTCGAATTCTATCAACCAGTTCTTTTTGATTTTCATTTGGCAACTCATTCTCTAGAATTTCTGAATAAGAGAGGATAACTGAGAGCGGGTTTTGTAGATCATGTGAGATGATATGAGCATACTCTTCAAGTTCTTTATTTGAGCGCTCGAGATTATTAATTAATTGATTGAGTTGTTGATCTTGCTTGCGCTTTCTCTCAGTGATATTGATAATCGTAGCAATAACATATTGTGTCCCTTTGATTGACATGGGATTCAATCCAATTTCAATAGGAATATAACTTCCATTTTTGTGCATTCCAAAAAGATCTCTCCCCTCTCCCATTTTTCTCGGTCCACTATTGTGTGCTATAAAATCTGCTCTCTGGCAACGATGCTTAGTTCGCATATGCAGTGGGAGTAATATTTCTACTTCTTGACCCAAAAGTTCCTCTTTTGAATAACCAAATAACTCATACGCCTCGTGATTTACAAAGAGTATTAAACCATTTTCATCTGTGACGAAAATAGCTGTAGGCGAGTGTTCTAAGATGTTTTCAATAAGACTATCCGAAAATTCATTTTTCATTTATTGCTCCCAATACCAGATTGTTTTAGAGGTAGCTTAACTGAAAATGTCATAACTACCTATTAGATGATGGTAAAATAACAATTTCAAACCAATAATTTTTGATTGATTTTATAACTTTTATTAAATTTTCAAACGTCAAAGGTTTTTGAATATAAGAGTTTACTCCAAGTTCATATGATCTAACAATATCTTCTTCAGCAACTGAGTTTGTCATTACAATAATAGGGTAGGATTTGAATAGTTCAGAGCTTTTAATTTCCTCTATAGCCTCTCGCCCATCCTTCTTTGGCATATTAAGATCGACAAAGATTATGCAAGGTTCTGGAAATTGAGCTCTATCGTTGAATTTGCCCTCACCTTTAAGGTACTGCATCAACTCTTCTCCATCATGAACAAAATTCAAAGGGTTTTTCAAGCAATTTTCTTCCAACGCTTTTTGAATCAATTGGCAATCGCCCAGATCATCATCTGCTATTAATATCGCTCTTAGATTATTTTTCATTAATACATCTTTAGTTTTTAAATTTTATAACTCTATAAACCCAAAACTGAGGATATTATACATTTTTGATTATATACTCATCCAAGCTCAAAATGAGAATTTCGGCCAGCGTGAAAGCTCTCGCGATTGAACGATCGTAAACGACCCAATATTAGAAATATGGGGTTGTTTACGATCGTTCAAGCCCGAGGCTTTGACGCGGCCCAAATTCTCATTTT
>CAMAUB010000016.1 GCA_945861315.1 Chlamydia trachomatis | reverse complement strand
TCATCTTGTCAAACGTAGTTCGTTTTACTCCAGCTAGACGACGGAATTTTTCGTCGTCTAGCTCTTTCACCGTTTCAAATTTCATTTTGCCCGCCACTCTTTTTGGTAGGCAAGTATACGCAAATTTTTAGTTTCGAAAGAAGTCTAATGTTAGACGTAAGGGGTTGTTTATGAGTGATGACGCATTAAAAAAAAGGCATGATGAACAAGATATGCACGATACACATGATAGATTTTATTGTCGCAAAGCGGCATGCAGCTTTGTTGCACATTCTTTTTTATCATGTGTATCAGGTCCATCCTACCTATCATGTTCCTTTTATACAAGCTGTGAGAGGAGCGTGCTAGCCGGAACAATGACGGGCTTTGTTTGCGTAAAACAATCAACATCGACATAAGGCATATCGTAGACTACTTGAAAAGCAAAGGGCACTTCCAATTCCTCCTGAAATTTGTAGAGCTGCTTGCTGATTCTTTTGTTAGTTGATGCTTTGGCTTCGACTAGAAACCATGGCTTACGCTCCTTGGTAACTAGAAAATCAACCTCATTCTTATTGGTGTCGCGGATATAGTGCAGATCATACGATCCAAATCCTAAATCGGTCCAGAAATGCACAGCTTTCAACAAATGGGAAGCGATGAAATTTTCAACTCTTTGTCCACGATCTTTGACCATCGACCAGTCCCAAAGATAGACCTTAGGTGTTTTGCGCAAAGTGCGACGTACATTGGTTGACCACGGTTTGACCAAATAACAGAAATAAAAGGATTCTAATGTTTTGACCCATCTGGTGATCGTATTGGACGCCATATTGATTTGCTTTGCAAATGAACTAGCATTAAGCAGTTGTCCAGATTCATCTGCTATTAGATCGAGCAAGATTTCAAGTTCTGAAAAATCCTGGATCTGACTGAGTTGTCTGATATCATCTTCAATTAACTGCTGCTTACGCAGGCGATGCCAATTATTTGAAAAGTGTTGATCCATCCGTATATAGGGTTCTGGAAACCCACCAAAGTGCAATAAACGGTCGAGCTCTTGGGGATCAAGCCTTTTGGGAGGAACAAGCTCAGTTTCACGGATCTGTGTTCGCAGCAATTCTCCCACCGACAGAGGGTGCACTCGATAAGGGAAATATCTTCCCATCATACTATCGCCTCCCCGTTGATAGACATCGAGTTTGGCGGAGCCAGTTACGATGACATGGCACTTCTTTTCATAAAGATCAAAAAATCCCTTTAAAAAGCGCTTCCACTTACCGAATTTGTGGATCTCATCAAAGACGACAAGTGTTTTTTTCGTGTTGACTGTTTGCAAGTTGAGAAAGTTCCCCACATCAATAGGCCCAGCGATAATTAATTTTCGATGTTCAGCTACTTCCCAGTTGAGGTAGTAAAAAGGGGAGTATTCTTTCTCAAAAGATTTACTGCATGTGGTTTTCCCTACCTGCCTTGGGCCTGCCAAGAAGATCATCTGTCGATATTTCTTAAGATGGCTTTGTGCGACTGATGTGTAGACTCTCTTCATTTAGACAATTTTAACATGCATGTTAAAAAAATCAAGATAATTTCGCAATGGATGTTAAAAAAATCAAGTTATGACAGAATTGCCTAAATAACCAAACGTCAGTATAATGACTTTTAGCTCAACTAAACGTCAGTGAGGTAGCGTGTCGTATCAACACATTTCTAGAAACTATTGGAAACAACGCATTATTGATGCGTGGGGGCGACGTTCTGTCATTTGGCTATCGGGTGTAAGACGTGCTGGGAAAACAATGCTATGCCAAAGCCTTTCAAACGTTGAGTATTTTGATTGCGAATTGCCTAGAATTCGACAAGTATTAGAGGATCCTGAATCTTTTTTGGAACTTACACGTGGGAAATCGATTGTTTTAGACGAGATACATCGTCTAAATAATCCGTCTGAACTTTTAAAAATAGCAGCCGATCACTTTTCAGAGACAAAAATAATAGCAACAGGTTCATCCACACTCGAAGCTTCTAGTAAATTTAAAGACACCCTAACGGGTCGCAGAGAAAGAATATGGCTTACACCGATGCTTATACAGGAAGGGAAAGCCTTTGAAAATACAAATCTTGAACATCGGTTTTTATTTGGAGGATTGCCGCCATTTTTTCTCAATATGCAAGTTCCAGAAAGAGACTTTCAAGATTGGGTTGATTCATATTGGGCAAAAGACATCCAGGAACTCTATCGATTGGAAAAAAGATATTCTTTTCAAAAGTTTCTGGAACTCACATTAGCACAGAGCGGTAGCGTTTTTGAGGCAACAAGATTTACATCACCTTGTGAAGTGAGTCGAAACACAATCGCAAACTATTTAAGCGTTTTAGAGGCCACTCATGTTGCGCATGTGGTGCGACCATTTAATACTCATCGCTCTAATGAAATAGTATCCGCTCCAAAAGTCTACGGTTTTGACACTGGCTTTGTATGTTACTACAAAGGTTGGTTAAATCTTAGAAAAGAAGATCTTGGCATTCTTTGGGAACATATCGTCTTAAATGAACTCCAAGGTCAATTACAGACAAAAGAAATCCGTTATTGGCGTGACAAACAAGATCATGAACTTGATTTTATTTTATCACTAACTCGTAATGCTCATCCTGTCGTTATCGAATGTAAATGGAAAGCAACAAGCTTTGATCCAACCAACTTAAAAAGTTTTCGTCAACACTATCCTGGAGGGAATAATTTTGTCGTTGCTTCAGATATCGATATGACGTACCAGCGCCAATATGGAGAAATCAATGTTTCATTTATTAGCCTATCCCAGCTTGTTGAGGCTTTGGGACCTGTAAAACAATAACATGGATGAGAAAAGTCATCCTCCATTTAGTCCGCCATTGATCCTTCTGCTGTACATGTAAGAGCAGACATCAATGCTATTGCTAATACCGTTCCAATCGCAAGTAAAGCTTTTGTCCCACCGGCTGAAAGCGACAAACGACCACGTAATCCTGCAATTCCACAACCGATCATTGCAGTGATCCCAAGCCCTACGATCATAGCTAAAGAACTAAGCGCAGCTTCACTTGAGCTATTCTCTGGAAGTCTCTTTGGAAAATAATTTTCTAAAGGTTGTGTATTAGAGGACAAAGGCACAACACTAGCCATAACTAACTCCGCTGTTTTATTGTTTATTAATTTATTATTACTTAATAATACAAAATAAATATAATTATTATCAAATAAATAAATTAAAACGTCTTAATTTATGAAAGAACTCTTATTAGAGCTGTAAGCCCCAGAATTCCATAAAAACCGTACTTTATATATTTGAAATCGTACGTTTTGTGGAGGATATTGAGGATAGCCAGTGCAATAAGTGCTGGGTAGCAGATTTGAAGGATTGGGCCTACAAAAGCAGCTATTCCATCAAAGTGAAGCGTTGAGACTGCAAAAGAGATTGCAAGAGTCAAAATTAAAGTAACCACATAAGAAACTTTTTTCTTGAAAACAGTCTTTTGGAGAAATCCTGAGAAAATTGTGGTTAGAGCAATCATAGTGGTCAAGACAGCCAAATAGACAAGCACAGCAACAACAAGTCCTGCATAGGGACCAAGTAGCTGACACGCGAGCGTTCCAAGCAGCTGGTGGTCTGGAACTGATTCTAGAGCACTGCTATACCCTGCCGCTAAAGATGAGAAGCAAAAATAAACCGTCAAAAGCAAAATAGCTGCTATAGCTGCACCCACTATTGCTGTCGATATCATGCTTTTTTTCTCTTCGATTTTGAAGCGGTCGCGTAGACAAACGAGAATAATAGAGGAGAAAAAGAAGGAAGCTAGAAGATCCATCGTATTATACCCTTCAACTACTCCCTTAGAAAAGGTCTCAAAGCGAGTAAGATGCGAGGGCTCAGCGCTTGGCATAGTCCAAAATCCTACCACAATAATCACCGCAAGAGAGAGGAGTAAGATTGGAGTTAAAACCTTCCCAATTAAACCTAGAATTTTTGTAGGTCGAATTGTAAATAAAAATATTACTACGCATGTAATTGCACTGAATGTAAGCAAATTAATTGAGGAAATGAAAGGCAGTCCCGTAGTAGAGAGAGTGGAATATGCAATTGTAATGCAACGGGGAATCCCGGCAAATGGGCCGATAAGACACAAAATCAGTGTGGAAAGGATAAAACCTGGGGTTTTTCCTATTTTCTTGAAAAATTCATTGTAGTTCCCATCATAAAGAAGCATGCCAATTAGGCCAGCAAGTGGAACGATAACTGCTGTAATCATGAGGCCAAAGGTGCCCCATATATTTTGATTTTGAGAGATTTGACCCAGGGCCAAGGGAAAAACAATGTTGCCCGCTCCAAAGAACATGGCAAACATAGCGAAACCAGTTGCTACGATTGTGGATTTACGTGCCACAAAATCTCCAATTGAAATATTATTAACTCACCTTACGCATTTTTTCCTCTTCACAGAGTGGCTGCGGAGGCCAACCTGCTTCAGAGTGTTCCTCGACCAACTTCTTGTACCCTTTTCGAGGCAAAAAGCGCAAAAAGATCGAGAAAGATCCCTGAAAATCTGCGGAGTAACTCCAAAATTCAGGTTATTAAGAGATTATACTCGATTTTTCTATTTAATTGAACTACAAATAGGACAAACTTCTTTTTTATGTCCCCTAGAGGGGCAGTGAGTTCGGCCAAAATGGATGATTTGCAGGTGAAGCTTCCCCCACAATTCTTTTGAAAAGATTTTTTTTAAATCGCCTTCAACCTGTTTGATACTTTTTCCTTTAGAGAGCCCCCAACGGCGGGCACACCGATAAATATGCGTATCAACTGGAAAGGCAGGTTGATTAAATGCTTGAACCATGATGACAGATGCTGTCTTATGCCCAACTCCTGGAAGGCGCTCTAATTCTTCGATAGTAGAGGGGACATTTCCGTCATGCTCTTCAAGCAAGATGATCGATAGGTCATGGATGCGTTGAGCCTTTTGAGGAGAAAGACCACAGGGACGAATGATTTCTTGAATTTGTGCTACTGTGAGTTTAACCATTTTTGCCGGGGTATCTGCCAAAGTAAAAAGCACGGGAGTCACTCTATTGACCATATTATCAGTGCAACGTGCTGACAAAAGTACAGCAATTAGTAATGTAAAACGGCTTGTGTGTTTTAGGGGAATGGAAGGATTAGGGAAGGTTTCGTCTAAGATTTTTTGAATTGTTTCTGGATTCATTTTCCAATACAAAAAGTTGAGAAGATTGAAGAGAGGATATCTTCTGAGGTGTTTGTTCCAATAATGCGTCCAAGAGCGAAAAGAGAGGCGCGAATGTCTGAGGTCAATAGTTCTGGGGAGCGTTTTTCACAAAGACCAACATGGAGTTGTTCTAAAGCGTCGTGTGCTTGCACAATTGCTTCTTTGTGACGTGTTTGCGTAAGCATGATCTCATCTTTGGGGGGAGCGCCTCGACTCCATACAATCTTGGTCAGAGTTTCGCGAACGCTATTAACTCCCTCTTTTGTCTTAGCTGAGATGGAGAGCTGAACGGGAAAATCAAGTAGAGGCTTTGTGTGAGGGAGGTCGATTTTATTGAAGAGGCAAAGTGTTTTCTCCTTTGGAATAGAAGAGAGAAGATGGGGAAGCTCGCTTGTGACATCAATGACAAGCAAAACCAGGTCGGCTTCTTGCATCATTTTTTTTGCGCGAGCAATACCTTCTTGCTCAATCTCTTCATCGGTCACGCGAATCCCAGCTGTATCAATTAGACGAAAGTGAATGCCTGCAATGCATAAATCTTCTTGTAAAAGATCGCGCGTTGTTCCTGCGTGCGGTGTAACAATAGCGCGCTCTTCATCCAAAAGAGCATTCATCAATGAAGATTTTCCCGCATTGGGAGCTCCAATAATAGCAAGAGTAATCCCGTGCGTCAGTTTCCTTCCATCTTCAAACGTTTGAATCAAATACTTCATCTCTGTTTGAATAGAGTAGAGCTCTTCTAAAATTTCTTCTTGAGAGGCAAATTCAATTCCCTCTTCTGGGAAGTCAACCCACGCTTCTAAAATAGCAGCTATCTGAGTCAATTGATGCTGAAAACCTTTAACCTTATCAGAAAGAGAACCTTCAAGATGTTTTGAAGCGACTAGGTACGCCTGCTCACTTTTAGCTGCGATCAATTGTTGCACCGCTTCTGCCTGCGTAAGGTCTATTTTCCCATTCATAAAGGCACGAAAGGTGAACTCTCCTGGACTTGCTGCACGTGCTCCCGCTTTCAGAGTCGCTTCCAAAACTTTTTTTGAAGCAATCATCCCGCCATGACATTGAAATTCAACAACATCCTCTCCTGTATAGGAGCGAGGAGCTCGCATCACAAGGCAGATTGCCTCATCAATTTTTTTCTCATCAATAATGTGCCCAAAATGAGCTGTATGCGTTTTGTAACTTGAAACAGAACCAGAAAAAAGGTGGTCAGCAATAGCGATCGCCTCATTACCTGAGATACGGATTATTGCAATCCCTCCCTCTCCTGGGGGAGTAGCTAGTGCGGCAATTGTGTCATTTAAAGATTGCATTTTAAGCCATTTTATTATGAAATCTTATTATGAACTCTTATTATGAACAACGTTAAACTGCTCACTGTTATTTTACTTTTGTCCACTTCGCTTCTCGCCGATGAAATTGAGACATTAAAAGAATTGATTGAAAGAACGGAAAAAAATTTAGAAAGTCAACTCCACTCTCTCGAAATCTTAAGAGCTTACAAAAGTGCTAAAGCTGAGTTTATAAATGATCCAGATAATGCGCGCAAAGGGAGTGTTATGGTACGCTATGCCATGGAGCTTTATCGAGAAATTGAGACACAACGTCTCACTCACCTATTTCCCGCTGACTTTGTCTATGAGCTTCAATTTTTTAATGAAGTAGGATCAAATGGAAATCATCGACAGGAAAAGCGGTAAAAAATTTAAAGAAAAAATTTATTATGAAAAAATAATCCGTTTTTTCTATGGGAAGAGCTCCCTTGGCAGCTCTCTTGCCAAAGTGACTGCTACCTACCCTTTTTTTTCAAAATTCTTTGGCTTTTTGCAAACCCTCCCCTCATCGAAAAAGAAAATTCTCCCTTTTATTGAGAAATATCAAGTAAATACTGCAGAGTTTTTAGATCCTGTTGCAAGCTTCAACTCTTTCAATGAGTTTTTCACACGCAAACTGAAACCCGAAACAAGGCCAATAGCGCAATCAGATGCCATTATTCCAACTGATGGTCGCTTTCTTTTTTATCAAGATATTGAAGCGTGCGATGGTTATGTTTTAAAAGGAGAGAAGTTTTCTTTAGCATCTCTTATTGGAAGTGAGACGCTTGCTGAAAAATATCTTGGGGGGAGCATGGTGATTGGACGGCTCAATCCGACTGACTACCACCGCTTCCACTTTCCATGCAACGGCAAGCCCAGCCTACCCCGCATGATCAATGGATTTCTATACTCAGTTAACCCTATTGCTCTTAAAGAGAACTTATCCCGTTTCACAAAGAACAAACGGTGCGTAACAACCCTTGAATCCCCTAACTTTGGAATGGTTTTATTAATTGAAGTTGGAGCAACAAATGTTGGCTCAATTAAACAAACCTATACTCCAAATGAGAACTGTTTAAAAGGAGATGAGAAGGGATTTTTTGAATTTGGAGCTTCTGCAATTGTTCTTTTATTTGAAAAAAACAAGATTATTTTTGATAAAGATCTCTGTGTTAATTCTACGCAACACATTGAAACTTTGTGTATTATGGGACAGTCCCTTGGAAATAAAAAATAACCATTGTTATTATTAGCTTCTGTTTGTTATCTAAAAAAGGTATTAACCTGAGTTTCGGGTTATTAACGGGGCTGCCAGTGTTTATCGCTGTCGTTTTATTGACACTTGCATTTATATGCTATCTCTCGATCCGTCACTGGATTCGCAGCTACTATCTCACCTCTAAATCTATTCAGAAAATCTTGAATGATGTTTCTAAGATGATTACTTTAGAACAGTGGCATGAAGCACAAAATGCTCTTCTCCCTCTTTTACATCATCCAAAGAGTGGTTCAAAAGCTCATCTCTACTACACTCAAGTTCTTCGAGGAACACATGCCTACGAGCAAGCTCTTCATTGTGTTAGGCATGCATCGAAAAACTATCCTGAGGAACTCCTGCTACGCCTTGAAGAAGGGAAAATTCTTCTAGCACTTGAGCGTCCAGATGAAGCGTTAAAAGCGTTCAAAGTTTGCGGGCCTATTCTACGCACTGAATCAGATATATTAACTCTTGCTCGTGCTCTTTTACGCAGTGGCCACCCTGAGCAGTGCTTAGGGCTTATTGAAAACCGGCTTGACAATACACAAAATGAAGAGTTGATTGCGTTGGCCGCGGAAACACTTTCGATTTTAAAGAGATATGCAGAAGCCATTGAGTTCT
This sequence comes from Chlamydia trachomatis, assembly GCA_945861315.1. GTDB lineage: Bacteria > Chlamydiota > Chlamydiia > Chlamydiales > JAAKFR01 > JAJACK01. The sequence continues at coordinate 5,461 of CAMAUB010000016.1, read as the reverse complement.
ACGAATATGGTATTCGCATGGGTTTTTGCAATCATCGACTCCTTGGCCAACTTGCACACGCCTATCGCCGCCTTGGAAACTTAGGTCAGGCAGAACAAATTTATCGCGATCTTCTTGAAAAAGATCCAGGTGATGTGGAGGCAACCATTGGACTTGGTCGCTGCATGGAAGAGCGCGGTCAATTTCAAAAAGCTTTTCTTATCTACCAGTCTAACCACGCGTGGGAGAAAAAAGATCGACGCTTGATCAAACAGGCAGCACTGTGTGCTCTTAATACCTGCAAATATAACTATGCCGAACACTATTTTGCTGAACTTGCAAAAGCGCATGACGCGAGCGCAACCACGCTTTCTTATTATGGTTATAGCCTAGAGAGGCAAAAAAAATGGGATAAAGCAGAGCAAGTTTACATGCAAATCATCAAACAGTTTCCTTCAAAACCCAATGGCTATCGAGGAGTTGCATGGCTTTTTGGAGTTGGCATGACAAGCAGCATCACCCATGAGCAAGGGGTGAACTTTGCCTACGTCTCTCTTAAACTTCTCAATGATTCCACTTCTTGGGAAATTTTAAGTGCTGCCCACGCACGTGTTGGAAACTTTGAAAAGGCGTATCAAATCCAAGAGAGCTTAGTAGCCCAGGCAAGCGACCGCAAAATTAGACAAAGGCGGCAAGAAGCACTGCGCCGTCTTCGCAATAATTTTCCCCTAGAAGATCAGCACATCTCCCGCTCTCTAGTTGCCTAGCCCGCATTTCTCACACTTTTTCGAGAAAAATCGCCACTTTGGTGCCTCAGATTGGCTGTCAGGATAGTGAGGACAGTGTTCGAGCAACACGGCCTCACTATCCTGATGGCCAAGATGAGGTGCCAGAGTGTGCGAGTTTTCCGAGAAAGTGTGAGAAATGCGGGCTAGTGATGAATCTCCCTCATAATCACTTTCTAAATTTGCTCAAGTTTGTTATAATGGGGCTTTTTTAGAGGTGAATAATGTTTGGCATTTTAAAAAAACTTTTTGGCACGTCTCAAGAAAGGGCCGTCACTCGCTTTTCGCGAATGGTAAAAGAGATCAATCATCTTGAAGAGAAGCTTCAAGCTCTCTCAGATGATGAGGTTAGAGCTAAGACCAATGAGTTCAAAGAGCGTTACCGTGTGGGAGAGAGCCTTGATCAAATCCTCCCAGAAGCATTCGCTGTTGTCAAAAATGTGTGCCGCCGCCTTTGGGGTACAGATGTTCATGTCTCTGGATATGACCAAAAGTGGGATATGATCCCCTATGATGTTCAAATTGTAGGAGCGATAGCTCTGCACAATGGCTATATTGCAGAGATGCAAACGGGTGAGGGAAAAACGCTCACTGCAACCCTCCCACTTTATCTCAATGCCCTGACAGAAAAACCTGTTCACCTTGTCACTGTTAACGACTATCTCGTCAAGAGGGATTGCGAATGGGTTGGTTCAATTTTGCGCTGGCTAGGCCTGACTACCGGAGTGCTCGTCAATGGAACGCCTCAGCAGCAGAGGCGCGAGCTTTATCGGTGCGATGTTCTTTATGGCTCAGCTTCGGAATTTGGGTTTGATTATCTCAGAGATAATTCGATGGCTGGGCGAAAAGAGGAGCAAGTTCAACGTGGCTACTACTTCTCTATTGTGGATGAGATCGACTCAATCTTAATCGATGAAGCTAGAACGCCTCTAATTATTTCAGGCCCAACGCCAAATAGCATGCAAATGTACGATAAGCTCAAAGAGGGCAGTGCTGCACTTGTCAAAATACAACGCGATCTTTGCACGCGAATTAGTACAGAGGCTAAAAAGACTCTTGATAAGTGGATGACAACGGATGCTCTTCCTGATGATAAGAAGGAAATGGAAGCGGTCAAAGCCGCTTGTAAGCGTCTTTGGCTTGTTGGGAAGGGAATGCCCCACAATAAAGTTTTAAGACGGGTTAGAGAAAACCCTGATTTGAGAAATGAAATTGACAAGTGGGATCTCTACTTTCACTCTGATCAAACCAAAGAGGAGAAGGCTGAGCTATTAGCTGAGCTCATTATGGTCATCGATGAGCGGGGAAATGAGTTTGAATTGACAGACAAGGGTATTGTTGCTTGGGCAGAAAGCGCCGGTGGGAATGGAGATGACTTTGTGATGCTTGACCTTGGCCATGAGTATGCTGAGGTTGATCACGACCTTGATCTGGATGATGATCAAAAAATGGAGAAAAAACTGGCCCTCAATCAAGAAGATGTCAAAAGAAAAGAGCGTTCGCACAATTTACGCCAGCTTCTTAGAGCACATCTTTTGATGGAAAAAGATGTGGACTACATTGTTGATCAAGACAAGATTGTCATCATCGATGAAAATACAGGTCGCCCTCAACCTGGACGCCGTTTTTCCGATGGTTTGCACCAAGCGATTGAAGCAAAAGAAGGGGTCAAAATCCAACGTGAGACCCAAACCTATGCATCGATCACACTGCAAAACTACTTCCGCATGTATGACAAGCTAGCTGGGATGACCGGAACAGCCATCACAGAGGCGAGTGAATTCAAAGAGATTTATAAGCTTGATGTTCTCCAAATTCCAACTTACAAGCCTTGTGAGCGCACCGATGCGAATGATGAAATCTATATGACTGAGCGTGAAAAATATCATGCTATTTTAAAAGACATCAAAGAGGTGCATGAAAAAGGACGGCCTATTCTACTTGGAACAGAGTCGGTTGACGTTTCTGAAAAGCTTTCGCGCATTTTACGACAAAATCAGATCAATCATACTGTATTGAACGCAAAACATCATACTGAGGAAGCTCAAATTATTGCCAATGCAGGCTCTCACGGTGCTGTAACAGTCGCAACTAACATGGCTGGACGAGGAACAGATATCAAGCTGAAAGGAGATGTGGCTGCGCTTGGAGGACTCCATGTCATTGGAACAACTCGCCACCAATCAAGACGCATTGATCGCCAGCTGCGTGGACGAAGTGCCCGTTTGGGTGATCCTGGCTCTTCTAAATTCTTTATTTCTTTTGAAGATCCTCTGATGCGTCTTTTTGCATCACCGAAGCTCAACAGTCTGATTCAACGTTTTCGCCCGCCAGAGGGAGAACCTATTTCTGCAGGAATCTTAAACCGATCGATTCAAACAGCACAAAAAAGAGTCGAGGGACGCAACTATACAATGCGTAAGCATACTCTTGAATATGATGATGTTATGAACAAGCAAAGACAAGAAGTTTATAGCTTTAGAAATGAAATTCTTCATTGTGAAGATATTGTCCCCCACACCAAAGAACTTTTACAAAATGTTGTTCAAGCCAAAGTTGACCACTATTTTGTTACGCGAGCAGAAGTGGGCAGTTGGGATCCTGAAGGATTTAGACAGTGGTTAATCAGCACATTTCCAGTAAGTTTTGACAAGAGTGTATTTGATAATGACCACATCTGCGTAGAAGAAATTGAAGAAATTGCTACTAAACAAATCCTGACAGCTTTTGATCAGAAGTTTAACCATGAAATGGAAAAAGCCAAAATGCTTGGACCTAATTATGACGCAAAGGCAATTGCACAAGAAGCTATTCGCTCTGTGATTATTCATAAAATTGATGAGCTTTGGCAAGAGCACCTACTTACAATGGATTACCTACGCTCTGAAGTAAGCTTGCGCGCTGTTGCTCAACGTGATCCTCTGCTAGAATTTAAGCATGAAGCTTTTGCTCTCTTCCATAAATTGACGCAAGAGCTGCAAGCTGAAGCAGCTAAAAATGTCTTTAGAGTGGAAATCGCTGCGCCAAGACAAAGCCTTTTTCAAGAAATGCTCAGTCAAATCAACCTCGAATCAAATCGACTTATGTTTGACACATCTCCTCCTCCCTCGCTGCCTCAAGAGCAGTACGCGCAGCCAAGGCGCTCTTCTGCTTCTACTACTCCCGCTTCATCTGAACCAAAAGTTGGGAGAAATGACCTATGTCCATGCAAGAGTGGCAAGAAATATAAGAAATGTTGCGGTATTTTTGAAGAGCCAATGGTCTCATAATAAAAGTGTTGGCTTAAAATAAATTCTTGATATTTCATTTAAATATATTTTTTTTTATTCTTATTGCGATTGTTAAGTTACTATTAATCAAACCTTGGATTCAAAATGTTAAATCAATTAGCCATTACAGCACTATGCTGCACCTCTGTGCTTTTTGCTTCGCAGCAGGAAGCAAAACACTATTGCTCACCTAGTGAGATTGAAATTTATGAATCTATGATTCTTGTTCACGTTGAAGATGAGATTTTTGAAACTGATTCTCTTCTTTCTGATCAAGGGGGAGTCTATTTTTTAGCCAATAGACTGCGTTGCCCCGAATGCCACAAGCCACTAAACCCTAAAAATACTTGTGAATATCACCCAACGAGCCGTAGCTAACGACCCACTGCTCGCCATCCTAAATAAATGAGAGGGACTGCGCCTAGGAAGTAGAAGTAGGCCATATTTTGATTCCAATGAAGGGTAAGGGTGCCATCATCGGAAAAAAACAAAAGGAGTAAGCCAAATAAGCAGAAGACAATTCCTGGAAGCAGGAGTAGAAGCGCAATTACTTCGTGTCGACTCGATTTTGTGGCCTCCTCCTCTTCTCCTTCCTTCAGAGCATTCTTCCACTCTTCATCAGAGACTGAAAAGTTCTCTTTTGGTGCAAGAGAGGACGAAGGAGCTTGTTGGAATGGACTTCCAAGTCCTTGATAAGGAATCTTTTTGTCTTGAGGGGTATTAACATCAACCCCACAGTAAGGACATTGGTCAAGATGAAGACTGACATCACCATCACAATTCCAGCAGAGTCTTTTTTCGTTTTTCTTCACTATTGAAAATTTTACATATCATTGCTGGATGTTACAAGCAAAAAAACATAGATTGTGTTAGATTGCTCCCATGGAAGAATTTGATCTAGTTGTCATAGGCAGCGGCCCAGGTGGTTATGTAGCTGCCATTCGAGGGGCTCAAAGGGGGCTAAAGACTGCGCTTATTGAAGCGGGAGATCTTGGAGGAACCTGCTTAAACCGAGGGTGTATCCCTTCAAAAGCTCTGATTGCAAATGCCGATGTGCTTCGCAAGGTGAGTGAAGCTAGTAAGTTTGGCATTACTGTAAGTGGTGTTTCTTTTGACTACGGGCAGATGAAAGAGAGAAAAGATAGTGTTGTCAATAAGATTCGCTCAGGTCTAAGTGGCCTAATTGCAAGCAATAAAATTAAAGTCATCCGTGGGTGGGGGAAATTCACTTCTCCTCATGAGGTCAAGGTTACAGGAGAGGATGCGTGTATTCTTCATCCAAAACATGTGATTATAGCCACTGGTTCAGAACCTCGGCAGCTCGCTCTTATGCCATTTGACCACAAAATAGTTCATGACTCAACATCACTTCTCAATATCACCACACTTCCGAAAAAAATGATTATCGTAGGTGGTGGAGTGATTGGT
>CAMAUB010000015.1 GCA_945861315.1 Chlamydia trachomatis | reverse complement strand
CAAATATACTCATCCAAGCTCAAAATGAGAAATTTGGGCCGCGTCAAAGCCTCGGGCTTGAACGATCGTAAACAACCCCATATTTCTAATATTTGGTCGTTTACGATCGTTCAATCGCGAGAGCTTTCACGCTGGCCGAAATTCTCATTTTGAGCTTGGATGAGTATATAGTCGATTTAATCGACTATAACTGTGCCGATAATAAGTCCAGCGATACAAATGGTATTTGCCTTCCAGTTCACCTTCTCTTTATAGACAAGCTGCGACCAAATATTGCAAAAAACAATGCCAGAAACTGAATAGAGCGGAAAAAGCATTGCATTTTGCCAGCCAGAAGCAACCTGAGGCGCTTTGACCAAGAAAAATGCGCACATACCATTTGCAAGACCGCCAAAAACGCCATATATAAATTCGCTTCCTTTAATCATACTTTTTTCTTGAGTAAGATAGACGCCCAACTGGAAAAGAGCGGCTATAAAAAAGAGTGCAGGCATAAACCAATGGACATGAGCTGTTTCAATATGAAAAGGGAGCAGAGGTCCAAGAGGTAGGCTAGACGTTAGAACCATGGCCCACCATGAAAGATAAATCATAAATAGTGCGTGTAATACAAAACTCATCGTGGAAAAAAAGGTCCACGACCTCCATTTCTCATTTTTTATGGAAGTGTGGCCTGCCCAAAATAAACCTAGTATCACAATCATAGAACCAAAACCATTCCAAAGGGTGTAGCTATGTCCGTAGTGGATCCCAAAAAAAAGAAAAAGAACAAGTGCTGGCATGATCGAAGAGGCATTGATGACTGCAAGAGTAAGAGCGGGGGGCCCCTTTTCTAAGCTTTTTCCAATTCCCCACAGAAGGAGGCCTAAAATAAGGCCACCAAAAAGACCTAAGGTTGCTACACGATTGTTCCAGACAAAATCGTGCATTCTCAAAGGATTGAGCAAGATCATCACAAAGAAGGAAAAGGTCGACTGCACAACAAGAAAAGCGCGGGCAGATCCCCTATTATCCATGCTGCGGCGCAGACAATAATTGCTAGAAGATGCAAAAATTGCGGCAAGTAGAGCGAAAAGAAATCCCATAATAACCTCAGTTTTGGGTTTAGGGCCCGTAAAATAATAACATGGATGACTGGACTAGCGTGAAAGCTCCCGGGATTGAACGATCGAAATGGGGTTCGTATGGAGTGTCAATACTAACCCCATTTCGATCGTTCAATCCCGGGGCTTTGGCGTCGTCCAGTCGTCCATGTTATTGTTTTACGGGCCCTTATCTCGCAGATTTTCAGGGATCTTTCTCGATCTTTTTGTGCTTTTTTCCTCGAAAAAGATACAAGACCCTTCCCTTCGGAAAAAATCCCAAAAATTTTCGAGAAATCTCCTCTGAATATGTGCGAGATAAACCCAAAACTGAGGTTAATAAAAAATTGAGTTGCGTTTTGAAGATTATAGTGCCATTATTTTAGTGATAGCAAGATATTTTGGCGATGCAAAAAATTCTCTGTTTACTTCTTTTAGCTACGATGCCTCAAGCATCTAATGAGGAAGAGCTTCTTTTTGCTCGTAGAATTATTGAATGTTGGCGCGATCATGATGAGTTAATCGCTAAGAATCAAATAGACATTTTCCTTGAAAAGTACCCGAGCAGCAATTTTGTTGATCATTTCCATGCTATTTTAGGAGATATTGCTCTACAAAAACGAGAGTATCGCACTGCTATTGCAGCCTATGAAACAATCAAAGATAGTGAACTGAACCGAAGCACTCGCACCAAAAGGTGGCACGCCCTTTATCAGCTCAAGAGCTACCAGCAACTTTACCAAGAGATTTTACCTCTGCTTGCCTTTTTAGATGATGAAGAGGCTCTTTTCTATTTTGCAGAAGCTGCCTTTCGCGAGGGGTTAGCATTAGACGCTTTGCCAGAAGCTAAGACTCAACAAAGAATTCTTTTCGAAGAGGCACTGCCCATCTATACACGGCTACAAAAAAATGACAAATTTTCTGACCATGTTCTCATGTCTATGGGAGACATCTTCCGTCATATTGGAAAATATGAACAGGCTGCAGCTATTTATCTCAAAATTGCGAATGAAAAGAAGAGTCATCAAACGCTCTTCCATGCAGCGACCATGTTAATCCAATGTGATGAAGATCAAGCGTGTGAATTATTTAGTCAAATTGCCAAAGGAGCGGGAAAGAAATCTTCTGATGCCGCCTACCAATGGATTCAACTACTTGCCAAGAAAAAAGATTGGTCAACCCTTATTAAGGAGAGACGTTGCTTTTTATCAACACTTTCCGAGCAGCACCTTCCAGTCTACCAATTCTATCTTGGCATGGTTCACTATGACAAAAAAGAGTGGATCGATTCAATTGATGCGCTTGAAAAAAGCTTGAATGGCGGACTTAAACCTCCTCACGATAGAGGAGCTCTATTAAGTCTTATGGTGGCGGCAAAAGAAGCTCCATCTATGATAGCTTCTGACCATGGCTACAAGCTTTTAAAAGAGCGCTACCCTAAAGATATTGAAGAGGCCGCCCTTCTGCGAGCTCTTACTTATCGTCGCAGCGGACAAAAACAGATTGCTCTGAATTTCCTCACAGAGCTCATTGCAATGAGTGAGAAGAAAACTGTTTTAGAAGATGCTTTTATTGAAAAAACCCATCTTTTGATGGAAAATAAAGAGTGGGTCAAATCTCATGAGCTTGCTATTAAGTTTCTAGGAGAGTTTCCAGACTCTAAAAAAAGAAATGAGATGGTTCGCTTGGCCGTTGATCTTTCTCTAGAAAATATCGATCAGGAATTGGGCCATGAAATTCTTGCATCAGATCTTGAGCGTGCAATTGATACAGTTGGGGTCTATGACGAAGACAACAGTGACAAAATGCGTCTTCTTCTTGCAAAGTGCTATTTAAAGCTTGAAAAAACAAGCTCAGCTCACGCCCTTTTAGATAAACTAGTTACCCACAATCCAGAGTCTAGTGAATTACACTACCTAGTGGCACTCACCCTTTTGAAAGAGAAGGGAGATCCACATGAGCTCATTCGGCATGCTGAAGCAGTTCTCTCTTTAGATCCTAATTTCAAAGAGTCTGATCGTGTTCACCTCTACCTATTTAATGCTTACTTAGATGTGAGTAAAACAAACTCAGACCAACACTATACTCAAAAAGCTGCCGCCCATCTTTATAAGGTGATTGATACTATTCCAATCTCACTTGAGAATCAACTTTGGCTTGCACATACTTATGCAAAAGAGGCTCGCTATCATTCTCGTGCAATGAAAATTTTAGAAGAACTCTTGCCAACTACTGAAAAGATTGAACGCTTTCAAGCCGAGGCCTTGATTCTTGCAACTCTATACGAAGAGATGTCTCACTATGGAAAGGCTCTCATATTGCTTGAGAACCTTTATGATCTAAATCCAACACCCGAAGTTTCATTCAAGCTGGGTGCTGTTTTATCCAGCCTTGGATGCTATGAAAAAGCTCACTCATTGTTTGAAACAATCGGAAATAATGCAGATCCCAAAATCGCTCTACCTGCTCGCCTCGAAAATGCCCGCGTTTGTGCTAAGCTTGGACTCAATAGGGATGAGGTATTGAAAAAACTCCGTTCACTTTGGGTACAAAAGAGTATCGAATATGAACCCCTTCATTTAGAAGCGGCTTTGGATTACGCCGACCTCTCTCCAGTTGAAAATCTCCTTGAAAATTTAGGTGCGATCAAAGAACACTTTATTTCTCTAAGTGATATTTCGTCAAAGGACTATCATGAAGAGCGGCTAGCAAACCCAGAAAAAGATAAAATTTACCAAGCTTATATGCGTTACCTAGATGCACGTATTGGGCTTGCACAAGCTGAAGAAGATAAAAAATCCAATATTAACTCCTCTGCAAAGTTGCGAGCTGCACAAGCTTTGCTTATCACATTGAAAGAAGGGAAATATGCCATCACAACTTACCTTATTGAAAAAGCAAGTGAGAGGTTAAAGTAAATTGGCGATACGAAAAAAGTTATTAACGTTTGTTATTTTATTAGGACTCACCTGCCATCTAGGCTTATTTTTATACGTACATAATCATGAGATAGCAACACATCTTAAACTTACTAACTCCATCTCGTACTTAGAAGATGAAGCATTTGATCTTTTCAAAAGGAGGGAGCGCACGCAGCTTCTCGGGCAAATTTTTGATCAAATCACCGAGGTGGCTATTGAGGTCAAAGAAGATCTTCATGAGCTGACACCAGAATTCTCTCCTACAGCAGCAATTGCCTTTCCACAAGGAGAACCGTTTTTAATCTCAGATGAAGCCTTTAAACTTGAGCATGACCCTCTTGATTACCTTACAAGCAGTGATGAAGGAGAGCTGACTACCTGGAGTGGTGAAACTTTTATTAGCTCCTCTCCCCTTCTTGTTTCTAGCGATATCCCTCTTTTAAAAGATTTTGCAGAGGAGTTTGATTCCTACGAGGGACTTGGAATGGTTGCTGGGAGCGATCATTTTGATGTACAAGTTGAGTATGTCCAAAAACAAAACCGACCAGGCTATGTCTTTAAGCTCTCATTTCTTCCAAAAGGTGAAGTCGTATTTAAACGGATCAAACAAAACTACTTCTTTTTGCTAGATCGCTCTAACTCAATTCCTCGTGCCCGTTATGCACTCAATCAAACTGCTGTATCTAAAGCTTTAGATTTTATGAAGCCCCAAGATACTTTCAACATCTTAATCTTTGATGATAAAGTGAAAAAACTCTCAGAGCAGAGCCTTCCCTGGAATACTGAAAATATCACGCGAGCGCGTGATTTCCTAGAGAATCAAGCGCACGGAGGCTATTTTGCTGCAACAGAACTCTACACCTCTCTTGGAAAGATTATTCCTGAAAATGTTCCAGATCATGAAGTAAATACTGCGATTTTGCTCTCCGATGGAGATACCTATTTATCTCAAGATAAGCAAAGATTGACAATTGGTGGTTGGACACATTCTAATACAGGAAAAGTAGCTCTTTACTCAATCGCTTCAGGAGGAGGAAATAATCTTCCACTTCTTGACTTGATCAGCACATTCAATAAAGGTGCTTTGATCTATAGCTATGACCATGGGCAGCTTAATGAACGTTTGTGCCAACTCATCCGCATGATACGTAATCCCATTGGCAAAGAAATGGTTGCAACCGCAGTACCTGTCGACAATCAAAGTGTCGTCTTACTTCAACCAAAAAATTCACGCCTTCCAGATCTTTACCAAAATCGCCCCTTTGTTATTTATGGGTCGATCAATCGCCTTTCAGATTTTGTTGTCTTCTTGCAAGGAAAGTATTACGATCACCGCTTTGATATCAAAAAGCGAATCTCCTTTGAAGGAGCAACAGTTGCCTCTGCTGCTATTGAAAAAGGATGGACACAACTGGTTGTTCAAGAGTTTTATGAGCGTTTCTTTGATGACGGAAACAAAAAACATTTAGAGGCAGCCAAACACCTTCTTGCGCCCCTTAATATTCCCATAGCCCTTCAACCAAAATGATTAGAATCATCGGAGGAAAATTTAAAGGGAAGGGAATTGATGTACCCAAAAAGGGAGCAAGACCTACCGTTAGCGCACTTCGAGAGTCTCTTTTCAATATTTGTCAGCAGCAAATAGATGGGGCAACTTTTCTTGATCTTTTTGCCGGGGCTGGCGCAATAGGAATTGAAGCTTTAAGCCGTGGTGCAAAGCATGTGACTTTTGTCGAAAATGATAGAAGAAGCGCGCATACAATTGAAAAAAATCTAGCTGCTTTAGGCGTAGAGGAGGGGACCTCTATTTACTCTACAGATGTCTTCAAAGCTCTACCACTGCTCAAGAAACCCTTCACGATTATCTTTGCAGATCCCCCTTATGATCTTGGAATAGGTGATCGCTTACTTGCCTATTTTGACGAAGATCCAACCCTTCTAGCAGGAGATCTCTTTCTTGAGGAGAGTCAGATCAAATACAAGCCAAAGCACCTGATCGTAAAAAGCGAGCGGAAGGTTGGCCGCTCAATTCTTTTGCAATTGTGCAAGGGGACTTAAGGCCCGTCTTCTAGAGAGTGTGAAGCTTGCAGCTAATATAACAAGAAGCCAACTCCAACGCACAACCTCGGCCAAATGCAACCCTGCGCGTACCTCTTGATAAAGAGCTCCAATCAGCGTGATTGTCAAAAGAGGGAGTACAACAAATTTTAATGCAGTAAATGCATATGTATGACGCCCTTTATTCCACCAGATCGCCTCATTACGGATGACCTTAGAGAGCACCAAGAAGAATAAGATCTCTGCGATCCCTCCTACCAAGAAAACATTGCCAAGTACCATTGGAGCCAAGGCATCAAGGATATGCTGCCCATTGCCTAAACAAAATGGAATGGCCAAAACAGTTACAAGGGTCATAGCAATGGCCACAGCTGTTTTTCGTCTCTTATTAAATTCAACTTCGATGCTCCCTGCAATACTCTCTACAATCGAAAAAACTCCAGTTATTCCAGCAATAAAGATACAAAAGAAAAATAGAGGACCAATAATACGGGCTGTCATCTCACCTAATTGAGCTAAAATCATAGGGAAGATTACAAACCCTATCTCAAATGCAGAATCTGAACGGACAAGTTCACCGAAAGGGACTCCAGTTTTTTGACTCATAAAGCCTATGCAACCGAAGATTGCAAAACCTGCAATAAAAGATATTAGGAAATCGCCTAAAGCAACTCGATACATTGAGCGTCTGATGCAAAAGCTCCCTGGATTATAGCGTGAATAGCCCGTCACAATTCCAAGCCCCAAAGAGAGGGAGAAGAAAACCTGACCAAAAACATCGCGCCAAAGAGTCCAGTTTAATAAACGGCTAAAATCAGGGATCAAATAATTTTTAATTCCTTCTATAGATCCTGGTAAAAATAGAGCTGCTATGCTGAAGATCACCACTAAAATCCCTAAAAGGGGAAGAAAAAAAGTGCAAATACGCTCTACCCCAGAGCGAATATTACGGGCTAAAACAACCCATGCAAAAGCTGCTACAAGCAGAGTGGATAAAAGAACACCTACAGCAATTCCTCCCACAGTAGAAAGAGCGCCAGAATCTTGCAGAAAAACATCTTTGAAAAAAACACTTGATCCAATTAAAGCGGTGCCTTTGGCTGCAAAATAGGTATAGGCCACTGAAAAGCCTGTAAGAACAATATAAAAGCCGCCAATTGTGGCACAGCTCAAGACTGCGATCCATCCAAGCGCTTTGCCCATGACCCCACCCACATTGCCCATAGCTGAGACCAAAGGGAGCTTGGTCTTCTGTCCAATTGTTCCTTCTAAAAAGAGCATGGGGAGGCCTACAATCAAGTGAGCTATGATATAGGGAATAAGGAAAGCTCCTCCCCCATTCTTATAACAAAGAGCACTGAAACTCAGAATATTGGCAAAACCAACAGCCGATCCAATCATAGACCAAATATAACCTGATTCTTTACTCCAGGTGTCTTGTTTGCATGCCATAAGAATATTTCACCAAATAGATCAAAATAGCAATAGTTTAACACATATTAAAATATGAATCAAACAGAGAAACTAAAAAAATTGAATTTAACTCTCTAATTTATAACTGATGCCCAGATATATCAAAATTTTTCTTGTCGCCTATCAGTTGATCTTCTTTATACTGCGCAATGATGCGAGGGGTTCCATCATCATAATATTTATTGAACCGTCCATTCTTCTTATCATTAATATATTCAGCTTCGAAGACCAAAATGCCGTTTTCATTCCATTCTTTACAAAGGCCACTTAGCTTATCATTTTTATATTGATAGGTGTTTGCGATTTTTCCATCTTCGTAAAAAGTGATCATAGGTCCATCACGTAGATCATTGTTAAAGACAACTTCTCGATGTATTTTTCCTGTAGGAAAGTAGCTCACCCCTTTTCCAGAGCGTTGATCATCATGAAATTCCATAATCATCATAAGAAGCCCCTGAGCAGAATAGAGCGTTGCAACTCCCTCCCGCTTTCCTTTTTCATAAGGAGTGCTCGCAACTTTGACACCTTCTTCAGAGTATTCACAAACTTCCCCCTCAAGAAGATCATCCTTAAATGATGCTTCCATCTTTTTTACACACCCTTTTTCTGGATGCACGGGATAAAAAATTTGATGAAGACCCTCACGTTGATCTTTCTTATAGTGAAAGACAACTTCTTCCCCATTTGCCATCACTTGTTTATATGCTCCATCGAGTTTGCCAGCAATATAGTGAGCCTCTTCAATCACCGCTCCAGACTCATCATACTGAGCTTTAATTCCATTCAAGACTCCATTCGCATAAGAAATAATTGCTGCAAGTTCTTCATTTTGGTGAAATGATTTTTGTTCTCCGTCCAAATTTCCATGATTATAGCGGTAAAGACGGCTGAGTTTTCCCGCAATCCCTTCTGTTTCCGGAGGATAATATTCACGGTGCTCTCCAACAGGGACTCCATTCTCATAAAGCATGACAGCTGCAATGGCCCCACTTGGATACCAGCTTAGCATCTGCCCATCTAGAAGATCATTTTTAAACTGAGCGCTGGCCATTTTTTTGCCATCCTCAAAATACTTCTCTTCAACTCCTTCTCGTTTCCCATCTATAAAATGCGTTAACTGGGAAATTTGTCCATTAGGATACCATATGCAAAGCTGTCCATGCGGAAGATCTCTTTGATATTCACTTTCAAACTGAAGAAGACCTTTCTCATTCCACTCTTTGTAGACGCCCATTCTCTCGCCAAGAGCATACTCCGATTCGAGCTTGGGGGTTCCATCTTGATACCACTCACGTAACTTTCCAGTAGGCTTACCTGCAACGAAATTCTTTACACACTTTTTCTGCCCATTTTCATACCACTCTTCAAGCGGACCATCCCACATCTTCTGTCTAAAATGTGCCTTTAATTTTAGTTTTCCATCTGCAAAAAACTCTTTTTGCTCACCATCTAAAGCGCCATCCGCATAGTAATAGTCAGACTTTAGCTGTCCATTTTCATACCATTCTTTAAAGGAGCCTTCATAGGCTCCCTTGATGAGCGCATACGTAGCACTTTTTCCCCCATCTTCATAATACTCACAAACGGGATCTTTTAACGTTCCATTTTCATCGTAGAGGGCAACCTTTTTAATAACACCATTTGGGTAGTGTAGGATGTGCTCTCCAATTGGAATCCCCTTTACATAGCTTCCTCCTCCAGCGAGTAGGCCATCTTCATGATAGAACTGCTCCTCTCCCTCTTTTTTTCCATCGATATAGTTAACTCGATAAGAGACTTTGCCATTTTCTGCATACTTAAGGTGTAAACCATACGATTTTCCTAAACGAAAATCTTGTACTTCTATGACATTTTGCAAAGTTCCATAGAGAATAAGAGCGGGGCTTTTCCCATCTCCATGTAAAAGACCATCAACGTAGCAGCGAACTGCTTTTAACTCTCCATCTGCTTCGGCTTTAGAATACCATTCAAAGGCTTTTCCCCTTGGCAAACCCTTCTCATAATAAATATGCGCAGCTTTAGATCCATCTTCATGATAAGCAAAAAAGTCTCCAATCAGCTTTCCTCCCTGATAAGCACCTTCTTCTTTTTTAGTTCCATCAGCGTAGTAGCTTTCAAATTTACCATGCTCAACACCACCACTATAAAGTGTTGATGTTTCGATCTGTCCATCTGGATAATACGATTTGAGAGCTCCTTCAAGACGACCTGCATCATATAAAGCAACCTCAGCTATTTTTCCATTTTGATGAAAGGCGATGCTTGGGCCAGAAAAACTTCCATCTTCATTTAGATCGCTTTCACTCTTCACCCGCCCATTTTGAAAAAAGACCAACTCTTTAACAGGGATCTCTTTATCCTCTTCTGCAGGTTCATAAAAAATAACCCTCTTAGGGTTGCCTGTCGTGTAATTTTCCTTCACTTGAGGGCGCCAATTTGGCTGACGAACTTTCATGGGTGGCACATCTTGTGCAATCAATAAAAAGGGAATCAAAAGAAAGATAGAAAAGTATTTAATCATGAAAAGTACTCCTAAAAGGAATCAAACTAACAGATTTAAGAGATCTAACTCAAGCAAGAATATTCTTAAGAGAAAAAGATCTCCTACTAGAAAAGAAATTTTGCGCTTTATGAACTCTTCACATATAATGGATCCAACTTCTATTTACTAAGAAAAGATTGCTTTATGACTTTCATTACAACTTTTGATTCTTTTAAGCAGGTGATTTCTCCTGTATTAGCTCAAAATCCAACTATACGTAACTCTGCTTTATCTGGACTCGTGGCAGCTCACATGACTGGGTTTAATGGGTATATTCAAATTTCTGATTGTAAAGCGAAATTATTTCAATCTGATGGACTCGTAGGCGTACAAAAGCCAGCAAAAATAATTTATATTTCTCCTTACGGAGGATTCTGGTCAGATTTATTGATTTCTATAAAAAGAATTTTTGCAGGTGTCACATTTTCTTCTAACAGCGGTAGTAAGCTTCAGCCCTATTTAGTATATGGACAGCGAATAACAGTTTTTTGTGCTCTTGATGGATCCCACGTGGAAGCTGAAATAGAACAAGATCGAACATCTTTGCCCGTTCGTATTTATAGAACAATTCGTTCTTGTCGTTGTTTTTCTTGTTGTCATAGTTAATTAAGTTTTACATGATGAGCCAGATATGCCTGATATGCTTGATAAAAGAGCAAACAACTTGAAATAGCAACTCACAACTCTCTTTGTTAGTTCGAACTGTGATAACTTTCTTTTTTAATCATGCGTATCAAGCATATCGGGCTCATCTTGTTTTTCTTTGTTGCTCACATTTCAGACTTCTCTCTGTCCTATTTGATTTATGTGGTTCAATAACTTACGTTTAACTACAGAGAAAAAGATATTGACGATCGCAGAGAGAAACCTGGAGGCACTGAGACACTGAGATAGAAAAAAAATCGCCTCATGTGTGTATTCCTTTACTGTTAGTGTCTCAAGCACCTCCTCATCAATGTCCTAACATAATTAGGACAGCTTCTAAGAAAAATTATATTTTTGATTTTTTCCAAGCTATCTGTTTAGCTGAGAAGAATTATGCAGTATCATCTAAATCTTGAGGGAATGCATTGCGTCTCTTGTGAGACAACAATCACTAAAGAGCTGAAAAAAGTGACAGGTGTGACAGATGTCACCGTCAGCTTTGCTGCAGGTACGGCTCGAGTTGAAACAGATAGGGAGATTGCTCCTAATCTTCTCATCAATTGCGTGAAGCAAGCAGGCTATGTTGCTTATCTGGCCGAAGATGAAAAAAGTGAAAGAAAAAAAAGTCTAAAATGGCCCATTACTGAGGTCATTATCTGCGCTTTACTAGCTATTGCAATTATGTGGCTGCCTGGCTACCTTCAATTTATTTTTGCCTCCATCATTCAATTTGCCTTTGGATGGCGCTTCTATGTTGGAAGTTACTATGGACTTAAGCGCTTTAATGCCAACATGGATTTGCTCATTGCTCTTGGAACCACTGCTGCCTATGCTTTTAGTACGGTTGTCTTTTTTGCTCACTTAAAAGAGCATCTCTATTTTGATAGTAGTAGCTCGATTATTACACTTATCTTGATTGGGCGCCTTATTGAAGCGAACTCAAAAAAGCGCGCTTCAAAAGCAATTGCAGGGCTACTCAAGCTACAACCCAAAACTGCTCGTGTAAAGCGGATGGAACAATTTATTGATATTCCTATCAAGGAGATTCAAGTAGGAGATCTCTTCCAAATTCGCCCGGGTGAACGTGTGCCAATTGATGGTGAGGTTTTAGAGGGAGAATCCTATATTGATGAATCCATGTTAACAGGAGAGAGCCTTTCCGTTCGAAAAATGAGCGGAGCTAAACTCTATAGCGGGACACAAAATAGACAAGGATCTTTGATTGCAGTGGCAACAGCTGTTGGCTCTCATACTGCCTTAGCTGGAATTATCAAGCTTGTGCAAGAGGCACAAAATTCTCGTGCCCCCATTCAAAAATTAGCAGATAAAATTTCGAATATCTTTGTTCCCATAGTTCTTTTGATTGCGCTCATTACGTTTTTGAGCTGGTGGGGAATAAGCGGCTATGGTGTGGCTCTTATCTATGCCGTTGCAGTACTTGTCATTGCATGCCCTTGTGCACTTGGCCTAGCCACACCAACTGCCATCATGGTGGGAAGTGGACGAGGCGCAAAAGCGGGCATCTTGATTAAAAATGCAGAGAGCTTACAAAGAGCTGAAAAGCTCAAAACAATCTTCATTGATAAAACAGGAACACTAACAACTGGAAAACAGAGAGTTGTTGAGATTGAGCCCAAGTCGATTTTACCAATTTTTGCCTCGCTTGAAGCTCTTTCTGAACACTCAATTGGCGATGCTATTGTCAAAAGTTATGGAGGAGAAAAAAAGAGTGTCCAAGGATTTTCAGCTATTTCCGGCAAAGGAGTGCGCGGTATAATTGACGGAACGCTCTATCATGCTGGCTCTCCTTTGCTCATGCAAGAACTGGGATTTAAACCGAGTAAGCCTGCTATTTATCTTGCCGATGAGAGGGGTATTTTGGGTTATCTTATCGTTGCTGATACACTGCGTGACTCTTCAAAAGAAGGTGTTGCTCGTCTTCAGAAAATGGGGCTTGAAGTTGTGATGATCACAGGAGATGTAGAGCAAACGGCTAAAGATATAGCTGCTCAAGCTGGTATTAAAACCTACTACTTCGAAGTACTACCAGAAAAAAAAGCGAGTATTATTAAGGGGTTTACAAACGTTGGAATGGTTGGAGATGGCATAAATGACGCACCCGCACTTGCCGCTGCAACAGTTGGTTTTTCAATGAGCCATGGCACAGATATTGCCATTGAGGCTTCAGATATCACCCTCATGCAAAACTCCATTTGCCATGTAGCTGATGCGATTGATCTCTCAAAAAAAACGCTTCAAAAAGTGCGTCAAAATCTCTTTTTTGCCTTCATTTATAACGTGATAGGAATTCCATTAGCAGCTTTTGGGCTGCTTAATCCAATTATTGGTGCGGCCGCCATGGCGGCTAGCTCACTTTGTGTTGTTGGAAATTCCCTTCTTTTAAACAGATGGAAACCACTTGCATGAATGCACTAAACTTTGTATTATAAGGTCAATGTTTCTACATAAAAAAGCTCTCTACAATTTGATTCAGTTCAATCTTCAGGAGCCTGAGGCTCCACTCAAACCTTGGCAGCAGCTCGATTTTCGTCAGCTTGGCACAGAGATCTTATTTCAAAATCTAAATCAGATCTGCTCTGCTGTCGATTCTCCCAAGCACTTTGAAGAAATTGCCAATACGTTTGAATCTCCTGAAGAGATGAGCGAAGCTTTTGTCAAGAAAGCAAAGCCAAAAGAACCTGACCATTTTTTTCTCATTATCTTTGAACTTTGGCGCCGCCTTCTTCCAGAAAAACGCACTGTCTCAACTTTTTGTGATGAACTCGACTGTCAAATCATGCGCCACGAAAATGCAGAAGAGTGTCAGCAAATGCAAGATACTCTTGAATATTTTAAGCAAATCCTTGATGACAACACTGATGCAGGTAATAACCCTTTAGACGTGTTTAACACGCTCCAATCTTTTTGTTGTAACAATCTAGAAGCCTTTCTCTATGACTACATACTTGAGCAGATTGATGAGGGAGAAATTGACTATGCGGGAGAGCTTCTTGAAGACTTCTACCCCTATGTTCCCGATCCAACTTGGTTTGACTATTTAGTTGCTCGTCTAGAAATGGTTGTTGAACTTGAAGTTGGTTTCAAACGCCTTGAAAGCGTTATAAAAAAAATTACAGATGTTGATCTTGCCATTGAGGTGCTCTCCTACCTCTCTCAGATCAAAAATCCTCATTTTGAACCCCTAGCAAAGCGCACCCTCAAGCTGCTCAAAGCAGAAGAAGATTTTATTGAATTCCTCTCTTGCTGCGCTCATTACTATGAAAGTCAAGAGATACAAGATCTCTTGGAAACAAGGGAGGAAAAGGCGTGTGGAACTCCTCTTGATCTTAAAGACCCTGACTTCATCGCCATTAAAAAAATTATTTCTCTATAATTTATACCCAAACAACTTGAAAAATTGGAATTTCGACTGCGTCAAAGCCCCGGGCTTGAACGATCGTAAACGACCCCATATTTCTAATATTGGGTCGTTTACGATCGTTCAATCGCGGGAGCTTTCACGTCAGTCCAAATCCAATT
>CAMAUB010000014.1 GCA_945861315.1 Chlamydia trachomatis | reverse complement strand
CAAGTATTATAGTCGATTAAATCCGGATTTAATCGACTATAAACCCAAAACTCAGGTTACTACTTAGTTCGTGGCTTTGTGAGATGGACAAGTTCATTTTTAATGTCAGTCAAGCTTGCAGATAAAGCACTTTTTTGGGGAAAAATGTTCAGATGAATATTTGGCAGGTCAGTGGCGCGAAAGGCTTCTCTCATCAGTCGCTTAAAGCGGTTACGCAAGACAGCCTTTCCATATTTACGAGAGACAGATATCCCAAGCTTTTTTTGAGCTGCTGGGATGAATTGAAGATTGAAATAGGTTCCATGGCGACGCATACCCACCTTAGAGATATGGGAAAACTCTTGACGTTTCAGAATGCGTGATTCCTTGGAAAATTTCATACAGCTACACAGCTGTCAGGCGAAGACGCCCATGTCGACGACGACGATTTAAAATTTTTCTACCATTGGCAGTTTGCATGCGCGCTCTAAAGCCGAGTTGTGATTTGCGCCTACGCTTACTAGGTTGATAGGTTCTTTTCATGACACTCTCCTAAAATATGAGAAGAGCATAGCAATTTTATGAGATTAAGACAAGTGATCTCTCACAACAGGGTGTCATTACACCCCGTTGTGAGAAGAATATTAGACTTCTTGCGTCAAAATCATATTTCGTGTAAATTATCACGAAAAAAGGAAGTATCATGAAAGTAAGAGCTTCAGTCAAAGCCGACCCCTCTAAGGGAGATAAGCTTGTCCGCAGAAGAGGACGACTCTATGTGATCAATAAAAAAGATCCTAACAGGAAACAAAGGCAAAAAGGACCAGCGCGTAAGAAATAATGGCTAAAAAATCTGTATTAGCAAGACAAGCAAAACGTCAAAAACTCGTAGACCTCAACCGTGAGCGTCGCACAGAACTACGTACTAGAAGTGTAAATATTCATATTACAGAAGAAGCTAGAGAGGAAGCACGCGTAGCTTTGAACAAAATGCGCCGTGATACATCTCCTACACGTCTGAAAAACCGTTGTAAGTTAACTGGTCGCCCACGCGGTTATCTGCGCAAATTTGGAATTTCTCGTATCTGCCTACGTGAATTAGCAGGTATGGGTCTGATTCCTGGTGTTACTAAAGCTTCTTGGTAGTTAGAAAAATAGTGTAAGGGCCCATCCGAGAATAACTTCATCATCTTAGATTGCGCCAAAGCTCCCGGGGTTGAACGATCGCAAACGGGGGTAGTATTAACTCAATACGACCCCGTTTGCGATCGTTCAACCGCGGGGCTTTCGCGCAGTCTAAGATGATGAAGTTATTCTTGGACGGGCCCTAAGTAGGTCGTCTTTTTTGCTAGGTGATCTACGAATCACTTACTAAACTTTTTCCATTTCTTTGACGATATCGGGAAGATCGTGTACCTTTTTCCACTCTGGCATACCTTCTCCCCAAATAAGAGTCTTCTCTGTAAGAGCCTTTTTGTGCCACTGTTTGGCTAGGTCTGGAAATTCCATAGGCCCTTTTTGCAGTTTGCTTGTGGGTTCTTGATAATACCACATCTTCATCCAGGCATCACTTCGCTCCAATGGATCAGCTCTTTTATTAGGCTTGGATTTTGTTAATACTTCTTTTGATGAAGGGAGGATATAGATTAAGATAACCCCAAAAATCCCCAAGATTAGCCCAATGAAAAACCATGGTAATTGACGCTTACCTCGTTTCTTGGCCAAGTGAGAGCAGAGAAGACCAAAGAAAACCCAAAAAAGAATGATATTCAAAAGTTGCATAATAGCCTTGTTTAAGCTATATTTTAACATATAGAGGTATTTGTTATGAATGAAAAACTCGATACTAAAGAATTTGAATTACCAAAAACAACCTTTAGTCATGATATTGAAACGCGCGTAATTCAACTAATTATTTTAAATACATTGAATCAAATTGACGCGGTCGTCCTTTTAGGGGGCAGCCTCATCGATACGCTTTTGGGTCGAGAGGTTGAGCGTGTAAAAGGGATTTCTGTTGAACAAGACAGTAAGAATCATCTTCTCAAGATGAAAATTGAAGTAAATATGCGCTATGGTGTTTCCATCCCAGAAAAGTCGCGTGAAGTTCAAACGAAGGTCGTTGAAGAGATCACGAAGATCACCGGGCTTCATGTGGCAGCAGTGCATCTGGTTATTAAGGGGTTAGTGATGCCAGAAATGATGAAAGAAGAGGGAAATCTCTATCCAAGTTCACTTCTTCAGGAAGAAGAGCGTGAAGAGTTAAAAATAAAGTAAACTTAATTTATTACAGATTCAAGATATGTTGGTCTGGTGAGATATTTATATAAATGCGGCTTGAAAGTACTCTTATTTCCATTGTTGCTCTACTACTTGGTTTTCTCTTATTCTTTTCAGGCCTTCTTTTTCTTGTTCCTCTTTTCCAGTCTAAGTTGGTTGCTTATGTAGAAGGGCATTTTGTTCAATGTGGTATTGCATTGATCCTCTTCTCCGTTCTTTTGATTGGTTGCTTTATTCCTCTTTGCAAACGTAGTTATTTATTAATTGAGATGGGAGACACCTCTATTCAAGATTGTGTCTTATCTGAAATGGCTCAAAAAAGCATTGGTCTGTTTTTCCCAGGAAAAGAAGTGAACTGCACAGCACGCATTCGCAGCAAACAAAGGGTTGAAATTTTAGCCAATTTGCCATATGTAAAAGTGGAAGAGCAAGAGCAACTTTTGGAAGCGATTGAAATGAAGTTAGTACGCACTCTCGCTCATCAATGTGGTTTAACGGGGAAGTTTCTACTTAATGTCAGCTTTAAAACCAAATCTCCCTCCTGATAAGAAAGTTTCTAAAAGCTATTTTAAAATAATAAATCGTGGATCTACGCTTAGGTTAGAGATTCTTGCGGGAATCACTACATTTTTGACAATGGCTTATGCCTTTGTCTTGATTCCAACACTTCTCTCTCAAGGAGGAGTAGAGTTTGGAGCAGCAATGACAGCTACAGTTCTAGCTGCTGTGTTTGCAACTGTGATGGCAGCTCTTTTTGCCAATTACCCCTTTGCTCTAGCGCCAGGCGTAGCATTGATTGTTTATTTCAGTCATGTCCTAATTACAATTGAAGGGCTTAGTTGGCAAGTCGCGCTTGGCACTTGCTTTCTTACGGGAGTGGTTCTTTGGATCTTAACTACATTGAAACTACGTACCCTTCTTATTAGTACAATCCCCGCCACTCTTCGCATTGCAACTATTGCTGGAATTGGAATTTTTCTTGCTATTGTGGGCCTTAAAAATGCAGGTATTTTGGTTCACTCAAAAAACATGCTCTCCTTTGGAAATCCCTCCTTATTCATTCCTATCATGACAGCTATAGGCCTTGTTGCAACAGGTTTTTTGATGCGTTTGAAAGTACATGGGGCAATTTTCTTTGGCATTCTGCTTATTTGGATTCTAAGCGCTGCTTTTGGAAAGATTGAATGGCATGGATGGATGGCTTTTCCTAAATCTCTGACACCCACTCTTTTTCAGCTCGATGTTGTGGGAGCACTAAGGTTAGAAAACCTCGGATTGCTCATCTCGATGATCTTCATCGCTCTTTTTGATTCTGCAGCAGCTGTATTGGCACTAGCTGCTAGGGCAGGATTTATTTATAAAAAGAAAGAGGGGTGTGATGTGCAACGCATCTTTGTTTGTGACTCTACAGGTGTGATGTTAAGCGCAATACTTGGAACATCACCAATTGCAGTTTATCTTGAGTCAGCAGCAGGTATTGGTATTGGTGGGCGCACTGGCGTTACAGCCCTTGTCTGCGCCATTCTTTTTTGTACGATCCCCTTCTTTGCTCCTCTCATCACATCTATTCCCTTGTATGCTACGGCACCAGCGCTGATTATTATTGGGGGTTCGATGCTTACCTCAATTGGAGGAATCAAATGGAAAGATGTGACTGAGTGGATTCCAGCTTTTTTAACATTGATCCTCATTCCTTTCACATTCAATGTCTCAGTTGGCATTGGAGTTGGCTACATCACCTTTTGTGCACTAAAGCTTATAACAGGAAGAGTGCGCCACATTCATTGGTTCACGTGGATCATTGCGCTACTTTTTTGTCTGAAATTTGCTCTATAGTGGATTAGGGCCCGTAAGATGTCTACTACGTGAAGGTTTTTGCTGAATTTTCAGGAAAGAGATGGGGCATGTAATTTTTGTACGCTTCATTCAAACGTAAATTCAGTTCCTGTGGTGTAATATCAATTGTCTTATGGTCATGCTTTTTGCAGCCCTCACAAAGCACCTGCGAACACTCTAGACAGAAGGTCAACTTGTCGCTTGCCAAGCGCTCTCGCGAGACAAGTTTATCACACTGGGCACAGTGAAAATAGTGAACTGGATCGACACAAACTTTAATACTCATATACCCCCTTATGTATAACACTCATGTATCGCTCCTATGATTATTTTTCAAGTTCTCTTTTTTTTGTTTTAGATTTTTTAAATCCGTTTTTGTAATTCCAGGTATTTTGGCCCACTGCTCTTCATCTGCTTCCATGACTCGCTTCATGCTTCCAAAATGAGTGAGCAGCCGCCGCTGTTTAATTGGGCCAATTCCTTTAATTTCCTCTAGCTCAGATTTTAGGAGTCCTTTTTTGCGTTGTTGCTTATGAAAGGTGATTGCAAAGCGATGCGCTTCATCTCGTATCTGCTGCAGCAAAAAGAGAATGCGCGAATTTTGGGGTAACAAAATGGGCTCTTTATAGTCTGGATGATAGATTCGTTCAATGCTCACTCCTTTATCATGTCTTCCCGTCTCTTTGGCAACGCCAATGACATCAATGGTACTAATATTGAGGGTCGATAGAACCTGCAAAGCTGTATTAAGATGACCTCTTCCACCATCAACAATAACGAGATCAGGCAGTTTCTCTCCTTTTGAGAAGCGACGCGTTATTACCTCTTTCATCGCTGCATAATCATCATCTGTCTGCACCTTGTATTTGCGATACTCTTTAGAATCGCGCCTTCCATCTGTGAAGACGATCATTGCGCTAACAGGCTCAGATCCAGAAATGTGTGAGTTATCAAAGCACTCAATCCTCTCTGGAAAACGGGTAAGGTGCAGCTTGCTTTCCATCTCCATTAAGATTTGCTCGGGATCTTCTTTAGGCGCTTGATCAAGCTTTGCAATGCAATTGCTGTGAGCCATCTCTATCAGCTCTTTTTTGCTTCCTTTAAGAGGAATGTGTAGTGACATTTTTAAAATGCGTGTAAGCACTTCACTATTTGACAACTTAATTGGTAGGAAAACAGTAGTGGGCCTCTCATCAAGTTTTTCGTAGTGTTGCATAATAAATGAGCTAACAATTTCCTCATCTGATTGTGCGCATTGTAAAAAAAGATGCGTGTGAGATGCTGTAAGCTTCCCTTCCCTAAATTGCATGAGAGTAAGAGCTGCTTTATCAGCGTGTCTATGAAATCCAATGACATCAAGATCTTTTTCTCCCGCTTTATCAACGCGCTGCTGCTCAAGAGTTGTCTCAATAGCCAGAAGTGTTTTGTGCAGACGCTCTGCCTTTTCAAAATCGAGTTCTGTTGAAGCGCTCATCATCTCTTTTTCAAGCTCTTTGGTAATTGTCTTGTCTTTTCCCTTTAAAAACTGAACCACATGCTCAACTAGGTGGTCATAATCCTGTTTTGTGCACTTATTGACACAAGGCGCCACACAACGCTTTAGATCGTAGAGAATACAGGGGCGCAGGCGAGAGGCAAGCTCATGATCAGAGCATTGGCGAAGAGGAAAAAGTTGGCGAAGCAATTCTTGAGTTTGACGAGCAGCTCTTGCATTTGTATAGGGTCCAAAGTAAAGATTGCCCTTTGGAGGTTTTCCTTTGTAACGGGCAATTTTCAACATGGGCCAGCGATGTTTATGGTTGATCATCAAGCTGAAAAACGATTTATCATCTTTTAAAAGAGCATTATATTTGGGAAGATAGCGCTTGATCAGCGTATTTTCAAGCAGGAGAGCTTCTTTCTCTGAGCGCACAACAATTGTTTCAATTTCATGCACTTGCTTTGCAAGGTAAGGAACCATCTCTCGCCCATCACGACCAGGGACAAAATATTGGCGCACTCGATTTTTCAAGTCCTTTGCCTTCCCAATATAGAGTACCTTCCCATGTCGATTCTTCATCAAATAGACGCCGGGTTTTGTAGGGAGTTTAGAATAAAGAGAGTTGCTGTGAGGTTCGCTCATGTTTTTTGGCTTTCTTTGCTTCAAATTTGCCCAAAATTTCTTGAGCACGTGTGATAACGCTTGAGGGGAGGCCTGCTAGTCTGCCCACATGGATTCCATAGCTTTTGTCTGCGCCACCTGGGATGATTTTGTGTAAAAAAAGGATCTCCCCATTGGATTCATCAACAGCTGCTTGATAATTGACAGCTTCTGGAAAAGTGTTTGCCAAATCGGTGAGCTCCCAGTAGTGGGTCGCAAAAAGGGTCTTCCCCCGTCGCCCCTCTTGCATGAGTAAATATTCAGCAACAGCCCAAGCAATAGAGACCCCATCATAGGTTGAGGTTCCTCGTCCAATTTCATCTAAAATCACAAGAGAGCGATCGGTTACATTATTCAAAATATTTGCCGTTTCACTCATCTCTACCATGAAAGTTGATTGTCCATGTGAGAGATCATCTGAAGCACCAATGCGCGTAAAAATCTTGTCAATGACACCAATATGGGCACGCTGAGCTGGAACAAAACTTCCCATTTGCGCCAAAATGACAATCAAAGCAACTTGTCGAATATAGGTCGATTTGCCCGCCATATTAGGACCTGTAATTAACATCAGTCGCCCGAGATTCAGACCAAGTCTTGTATCATTGGGAATAAAGACCTCTTCAAGAAGTGTCTCAACAGCTGGATGGCGGCCCCGTTCAATTTCTAAATGATCACTCTCATCAACTACAGGTCGCACATAATTGTGCCGATTGGCAACTTTTGCTAATGCTGCAATGACATCGATAAATGCTAAAGCGCGCGCAATTTGAAAAACTGTTTCACTATAGCAAAGAACTTGTTGTCTTAGCTGTTGAAACAACTCTGTTTCCAAGGTTAAGATCTTCTCTTCGGCGACGAGCACTTTTTCCTCGTACTCCTTCAACTCTGGCGAAATAAAACGCTCTGCATTTACAAGTGTTTGTCTTCTTTGAAAACTCTCTGGCATCATGTGTGCCTGTCCACGACTCACTTCAATGTAGTAGCCAAAAACCTTGTTGTAGCTCACCTTCAGATTTTTCACACCCGTTTGCATTTTTACTTCATTCTGGTAGCGAGCAAGCCAAGCTTTTGCATTGGTTGTCAACTCCCTTAGCTCATCAAGCGTTTTATGATAGCCATCTTTAAAGATCTTTCCTTCACTTAATCGAAGTGGGGGCTCATCGACCAAAGAGCCTTCAATCAAAGAGACTAGCTCACTTACATCACCGAGCATCTTGCAACACGTATTAATTGACTCTGTATGAAATGTTCCAAGCTCTGTGCGAATATCTGCGATATAGGAAAGAGAGCTTCCAAGTGCAACAAAATCGCGAGCAGAGCTCATGCCTGCTGAAATTTTCATCATCAAGCGTTCAAGATCACGTACTCCCTTTAACTTCTGTCTCAAAATCGAATTAGGCTTGAAGTACAAAGCCTCCACGGCATCTTGTCGAAGCTTGATTTTATCAACAGATAAAAGAGGCTTCTGTAGCCAGTGGCGCATCAAACGCCCACCCATTGGTGTCACACTCTGATCAATAATGGGAAGCAACACATCCATCAATTCCAAATTACGTAAGCAAGTGCGATCAAGCATCAATGTATCTGCTGTCGAATAGGGAGTGATATTTCGAATATGCTCAATTGGGATGGACAGCTCCTCGTGCACATAAGCAATCAGCGCACCCGCTGAATTAATTGCAGCAACCATTGCTTTGAGTCCAAATCCATCTAGATGGGTCACTCTAAAATGATCGGTCAAATAGCGAGAGGCATTTTTATGATCAAATTGCCACTCGTCTACAAATGTAATTAACTCTTTATCAAATAGTTCAGCATGCTTGGCTCTGAATTTTTTTGACATGACAATTTCTGTTGGTTGTAGACGATAAAGCTCGTCGAGCATTTGCTTTTGCTCTTCAAACTCTGTGACTTTAAATTCACCTATTGTCACCTCAAGCAGAGCAAGTCCATAAATTGATCCAACTTGGGAAATCGCTACAATATAATTGCTCACCTTCTGCGGCAGTGCATTGATAGCTGTTCCTGGTGTGATGATGCGGACAATCTCTCGCTTTACAAGTCCTTTGGCCTCTTTTGGATCTTCTACCTGCTCGGCAATCGCAACTTTATGACCCTTAGCAACTAAACGATTGATATAATTTTCTGCACTATGCCAAGGGACGCCAGCCATGGGAATTTCTTGCCGCTTGGTCAAGGTAAGCTCGAGCTCTTTGGCTAAAAGCTCAGCATCTTCGTAGAAAGCTTCGTAGAAATCACCCATACGAAAGAATAAAAGCATCCCTTTAGCAGAAGCTTTACAGTTTTTCCATTGTTCCATCATGGGTGTTGTCATAGGGGACAAAGATAACAGCCAATTAGATTTTTGGGTATGATTTCCTCAAGCTGTTTGGTTATATGGAGAAATTTTGTTCTCGTGCTATAGTAAGGGTATGTTTACCAAAGAGAGTCTTCAAAGATTGCGTGAGCGGATTGATTTAGTTGAAACCTTATCTTCTTATATTGATCTTAAACGTGCCGGAACTTCGTATAAATCAGTCTGCCCTTTCCATGAGGAAAAATCCCCATCTTTTCTTGTCAAGCGGGGGGACACCCACTATCACTGCTTTGGATGTGGTGCACATGGAGATGCAATTCAATTTTTGATGAACTATCTTCATATTTCATTTCGTGAAGCAGTTGAAACATTAGCAGAGAAGTTCCACATCATTTTGGAGGAGCAGAAGCGTAAAGAAGAGGAGAGTGGCCTCTCACGTGAACTACTGAAAGAGGCACTTGAGCGGGCTAATGAATTCTACAGCTTCTTCTTGCTCAATGCTGAAGAAGCGAGACCCGCCTTAAATTATCTCTTTAAACGTGGCTTTACAATAGACTTTATCAGACGCTTTCAGCTCGGCTATGCTCCTGAAGGAGGTGGCTTTTTCATGAAGTGGATGAGCGATAAAAAAATTGAACATGATGCGCTTAAAGAAGCTGGCCTTCTCAATGCATCGGGGCGAGAGTTTTTCCAAGAGCGAATAACCTTTCCCATTTACAACGCACGCGGGACAATTGTTGGATTTTCTGCTCGTAAAATTCGAGAAGAGGTATTTGGTGGCAAATACATCAACACATCTGAGACCAAACTTTTTAAAAAATCACACCTTCTCTACGGTCTTAACTACTGTCGTCGCCGCATTGCTAAAGAGCGCAAAGCGATCATTGTAGAAGGACAGATCGACTGTCTGCGTTTGATTGATGCAGAACTGGATATCACAGTCGCAGCCCTTGGAACGGCATTTGGCGAAGGACACGTGCGTGAGCTCAAACAACTCGGCGTCCTTGAAGTGACGCTTCTTTTTGATGGAGACAAAGCGGGACAAGCGGCCATATCCAAAGTTGGGGATCTCTTTCAAAAAGTTGGTATGGAAGCAAAGTGTGCTTCAATGCCAAATGGGCTTGATCCTGACTCATTTGTAAGACAACAAGGGAAGGAAGCGCTTATAGTGCTGCTCGGAAAAAGCGTCGACTACATCACCTTTCAAATTCAATATATAGGTTCACAGCTTCCCGACTCTCCAGCCGGAAAAAATGAGCTCATCACACAAATTGCCAAGCAGATTAAAGGGTGGGAAGAGCCCGTTATGGTACACGAAAGCTTACGCAAACTTGCAAAGCTCACACGCGTTCCTGAACACATGGTTGGAAGTGCGCCTAGGCCCATTAACCAACAAGCAAAGCTATTTCAGATCGATCCAAATCGCATTTTAGAACTAGACTTGCTCCGTTGGCTTCTTTTTATGGAGCGAGAAGACTTTATGGCTACAGCACGTCACTACCTCACCCTCTCCCACTTTTTAGTCCCAGCTTGCCAACAAATTTATCGCGCTTTTTTAGATGGAGCAACAGATCTTCTCTCTCTTGCTCCTGAAATCGAAGATGAGAGCATCATCCAAGAGATTATGGTGAAGAAGGTCAATCGAGAGCGAGCTGAAGCACACTTTTTAGCAACCGTCCAAAAATTAGCTGACCGCAAGTGGTTAGCTCAAAGAGAGGAGATCAGTCAGAAGATTCAAAGCGGAGCACTTGGTCAAGAAAAAGAGCTTGAACTTACCAAAGAGTTTGATGTACTTGCAAAAAAACGCAAAGAGGTCAAGCTGTGTACCTAATCTTCTTTGATGACATATGTCCATTGTGCAACAAAGCAGTGCGCTTCATTCTCAAGCGAGATAAAAAAAAGTGCTTCTACTTTGCCCCTTTAGGTGGGGATACGGCTAAAGAAAGAGGAGTTACTCAGACCAAATGCCTAGTGCTTATTCACGATGAAAAACGGGTCAAAGAGGGTAGGGCAGCCCTTCGCATCTTTTGGCTTCTTGGAGGAGCCTACACGCTTATCGGATGGCTCTCTTATCTACCCCCCGCCCCTTTTGATTTCGTCTACAGATTCATAGCTCGCTCACGCTACAAGGTTTGCAAAACTTCCGTTGAGTTGCCTTTCGAAGGACGCCTACTTCCTTAGAGGAGGGGAAAAAGATGTTGAATTACCAATTATATTTGGTATAATGGAGAGTATGCAAAGGGAGTGATCGACTCTCTCTACCCTCTCATGATAAACCCAAAACTCAGGAAATTAAGCAAAGGTCTCTCTTGAGAGTTTACTAAAATCAGCAAGCTCTTCACAAAGATCATATACCTCTTGAAGAAGAGCTAGGCGGTTTGTACGCATCTTTTCATCGTCATCAATCACTTTCACCTCATCAAAAAGGAGCGCGACAGGCTTTTGAAGCTTGGCGAGCTCTGAAAAAGCTTTGGGGTAGTCGCGTGTAGCAAAGCCACGTCTATCAACTAGCCTAAGGTGGAAGCTCTCTTTGATTTCTTGTGTTTGATGGAAGAGCTCTTGCTCGCATTTGCTAAGCAGTAGTTCTTCTTGTACATTTGGGAAACGCTTGGCATGCACAAGACGATCTAGACGCCAGCTTGGCACAAGATCTTTGTTTTGGGAGAGAAGGATTTTTTTGGTGCGTACTTCAACTTCAATGAGCGCATCAAACTCACTTTTTTGTCTAAAAGCATGCAATGCTTCAAGGCGAAGAAATAGGTCATAAACACTTTGGAGGTCAAAGACTAGTACTGCTTCAATTTCATCTTTTTCAAAGTTGTAGTCATGAAGGATTGTGCGAAGGCGATTGATGAGGAAGGTTTTGAGATCAGTGAGGATAGTTGCTTTATCGACATCAAGTTTTGGTTCAAAAAGATTAAATGCCTCTTCAAAGACTTTTTCAAGAGGGAGGTGGAGTTTGTGCTCGATGAGAATTTTCATGATGCCAAGTGCTTGGCGGCGTAGCGCAAAAGGATCTGAAGAGGATGTTGGTTTCTGATCGAGGATGAAGCAGCTAAGAAGATTGTCGATCTTTTCAGCAAGTGAGAGTAGAATTCCACATCCTGTTTGGGGAAGGGGAGCATTCTCTCCACGTGGCATCCAGTGCTCATCAATAGCAGTGGCAACCTCTTGATCTTCTCCATGTTCTTTTGCATAGATCTTTCCAATCACACCCTGTAGTTCGGGAAATTCCCCAACGAGTTGACTTGCCAAATCAGCTTTGCAAATGCTAGCGGCATGGCTTGCTTTCTCAAGTGTGCAGAGGGGAAGGTAGGAGTGTAGTAGCTTAACATTACGAATAAGGCGGCCAACTTTTATAGAGAGGGAACCAAGCTTTTCTTGGTAGGTTATTTTTTTAAGCTCTTCATTGAAACGCTCAAAAGGAACTTTCAGATCTTCTTCATAGAGGAAGACTCCATCTGCTAAGCGAGGGGAGAGTGCTCGCTCATGCCCATGTTTGATAAGATCGCTTGCATGGTTATTTGAAATGACAACAAAAGATGGGATGAGTTTGCCATCTTGAATCATGGGGAAATATTTTTGGTGTTCAACCATTTCTGAGATGAGCACTTCTTTAGGGGCGCGTAGATAGTTTGGATCAAAGTTAGCAACAAGTGCAAAAGGATATTCAACAAGGTTTACAACTTGGGGCATCACAATATCTTTTTGTGTAGCACTAGCTGGTAGCTGATCTAAGATCATTTTTGTCCGCTCTTCTACATCAACAATAACCCAATTTTTTCGTAAAAGATCTACATAGTCGCGGGGGTGTGTTATCTTGACTTGGGTATTAGCAAGTTGTCTATGTCCCATGCTCTGATTGCCTGAAGCGATATTTGCTACAACAAAGGGAATTTCCTCTTTTCCATAGAGAGAGACAAACCAGCGAAGTGGTCTAGCAAATTCAACACTTAGATCTGCCCATCGCATTTTTTTTGGAAAATCTAGGCTAAGAATGAGTTTTGGAAGAGCATTTGCAAGCAGAACTCTTGTGGAAATGCCCTCTTCCTTGATTTTGGCATAGATGTAGCCATCGCGCACTTCAATTTCGGGATTGTCAAGAGTGGGTTGAAGACCAAGTGAGTTGAAAAAGCCTTCTGCTGCTTTTGTTGGTTTGTTTTGCGCATCAAAGGCGGCATGCTCTGAGGGTCCTTTTCGCTCTTTGACAATCGACTTTGTTCCACCAACTAAATCTTTGATGAGAATTGCAAGTCGTCTTGGGGTTCCATAAACAGTGATTTCTCCGTGCTCAACTGAGTTGAGCACGTTCTTAATGCTTTTTTCTAAATTGCGCATGCCAATTGGAACAAATGTTGCTGGCAACTCTTCACACCCAATTTCCAAAAGAAAATCTTCTCGTTTATTTGGATCAAATGCCTTGTTAATGGGGGAAGCTACAATAGGCGTGCTCTCTTTTTTCTGTTTTAGCAGAGGGTAACTTTGTGCTTCGCGAGATTTGAGATAACTCTCAGCAAGTTCTCGTGCAAGGTTTCGGATTCGCCCAATATAGCGTGCACGCTCTGTAACCGAGAGCATTTTGCGAGCATCCATGATATTGAATGCATGCGATGCTTTCATGACAAAATCGTATGCTGGAATAGGATAGCCGCGTTGAATCATTCTACTGGCCTCTGCTTCAAAATCAGAGAAATGGCGATGCCACATTTCTGTGTTGGCCTCGTGAAAATTGTAGTGACTCCACTCATATTCATTGCGTTTATAAATATCGCCATAAAGAAGTTCATCATTCCACTTTAAATCAAAAAGTGAATCAACACCTTGGATGTACATAGCAAGGCGTTCTAGTCCGTAGGTAAGCTCCCCACTTACAGGGGAAACAGGAATTCCACCAACCGATTGAAAATAAGTGTATTGCGTGACTTCCATGCCGTCAGCCCAAATTTCCCACCCAAGACCCCACGCTCCAATTGTTGGATTTTCCCAATCATCGTGAACAAAGCGGATATCATGAGCAGATAAATCAAGTCCAATCACTTCTAAAGATTTTAGATAAAGCTCCTGCATATTTGCAGGTGAAGGTTTTAAGATCACTTGCATTTGATGATAAAATTGAAGCCGATTAGGATTTTCTCCATAGCGGCCATCTTTAGGTCGACGAGAAGGTTCAACGTAAACAGCTGAGTATGGTTCTGGTCCTAAGCATCTTAAAAATGTTGCTGGATTGAATGTTCCAGCTCCAACTTCGAGGTCATATCCTTGATGGATAATGCACCCTTGGTCGGCCCAATATTGGGTGAGAGAAGAGATCATTTCTTGAAAAGTCATCATGGCTTGTGCATATTAAAGGATATACCTATTCCAGTTCAATAATTGGATTTTAGAGCCCGTAAGGGAACCGAGGGGAGTCCATGGAACATCTAGTTGACAAGATTGAAAATCGCTTTGAAATGGCACCTTCCAAAGAGTATCCGACCCTTTCATTAATTATTCCGACGTTCAACTGTTTTGAACGGGTCAAAGTGACCCTTGAGAGTCTCAAGCGGCAGCAATACCCCCATCTAGAGGTGATCGTTGTTGATGCGGGCTCAACAGATCAAACATTGAAGGTGGTCAATCAATACTCCTCGATGGTGAACAGAATCTATATGGTGAGCAGCTACAACCTCCCTGAAATGCTCAATCGAGGAGTCTCTTTGGCTACTGCGCGCTATTTAACTTTTCTTTTGCCAGGTTCATTTTAT
>CAMAUB010000013.1 GCA_945861315.1 Chlamydia trachomatis | reverse complement strand
ATTCTTTAAGCGTATCAAGATAAAAAACAAGAAGCTCCATCTCGCTTTCCGCCCACCTTGACTCTATTATGGGTTTTTCTGCACTCTGAAAGTAACAACTGGTCAAGGTTCCCATCGTCCCTCCCGAAATATAGGCCCACGGCTTGCGTTTAATCTGTTCAAGCTTTTCAAGCGGCTTTGAGATGATCGGCTCTGCATAAGTTTTGGCAAGTCGATAAAAAGATGATTCTAAAAATAGGGGTGTTCGAATAGTTGTGATAATCGCTGTCACAAGTTGCCCCAAATCTTGTTCTAAGCCTTTGACTTCATGTGCCTTTGAAAGTTCTCCTTCTGTAGCAATAAAAAATGAGCAAAGAGCCTCAATATACTCTTGCGGCTTTTGAATGAGCGTCCATAGAGCTGTATTTGATCTCCCATGTTTGTAAAGCAGACGGAAACCTGCTGGACTATCGTCATACATTTCCACTGAAAGATCGTGCATCTGTACATCATAGACCTCTTGAAAATAGTCGATGAATCTTTCTGAATAGAATTGAATAAGAAAAGGATACAAAGAAGCCACGGAGAGTCCTTTTGAATGAACTCGCTCTTGTTCACCAATCACTTGATCCAGTGCATGCCGACGCACCTGATATTCAGTACGCATCCAATTGATCTCTTTGTCTGTTGAGGCTGCACGCATCCTCCCTTCAAGATATTTGACTTGGGCAAAGGTATGGTCATAGCGTGATTGACACTCAATGAGCTCTTCATTAATCCGATCAACCTTCTCTTTGATAATCTGATGAAGGCTCTCACCAATTCCATGAGGCTCCTCTGGCCTAACACCTAAACTAGCATAGAGATTCCATTTAGAAAAGTCAGCTTTCGCTTCCGCAAAGGAGGCAACTGTATACTCCCATGCCTTGAGAAGGGCATTTTGTGTAAGTGATTTAAAGGCTGTTACCGCCGCCTCATAATGCGGGGATTTTACCAAGAGTGATCGAATAATTTGATCTGGTGTTGTGACAAAGAAGGGTTCTTCTTTCCTTTTATTCAAAAAAAATTCTTTGAGTAACTCTTCACAACTTTGTGAGAGTTTTGCAGCTTTGAAAGCTGCAATTAAACCAGGCGCACCTCCAAGTACTTTCCATGGTTGATCTCCTAAAAAGAATGGGTAGAGGGGAAAATGCAGATGCCCAGCTCCACTGCTTGTGCACAAAGGAACAGAGTGTTCCACACCAAGAATTGTACGCCTCAATGCACCAATACCAAATAATTGTGCTATATCTGCTAAAAACTGTTGTGGTTGCTCTTGTTGAATCATGATGGCAGGTGCTGTGGCAAAGCAGGAGCCTACATTTTGCCGCAGCGCAGTCAATAGAGCGGCAAAAGCTGCTTGGCGTGCATGCACATCTAAAACTTGCGTTGTTTTGGGCAAATCTAATGTAGCACGAATAAGATCATCTGCCCCTGGATGACCAGTTGGTGCACGCACGCGTCTTAATGCATAAACAAGTTCTTGACTCTCATAGAAAGCAACAAGTGTATTCAATAAATGGCGCATGCGCGGCGCATCAAATTCACGCCCAGGAAGAAGAGAGTGTAGGTTGTTTTTTAATGTTTCGATGACAGAAAAGAGTGCCTTTCGGTTTAGCTCTCCTTTTTGATCAATGACAAAAAGAGTGATCTCTTTTGCAAGCGATACATTACGCCAAGACCAACTCTCTTGGATTTTTGTCTCATCAAATGCTCTACAGATATCGATATGTTCATCTTTTAAAAAATCAATCATACTATTTCAAGCGCAACAATCACAACTTCATTTTCCCTTTCAACATCTGAGGTGAATTGTTCAAATTCAGAAATTAATCCATTTACAACTTCTTGCGCTGTCTCCCACTTGCGATGTTGAAAAAGCTCTTTAATACGCCTCAATGAGAAAAATTGATTTCGTTTATTAACTCCTTCACTTAAACCTTTTGTATAAAAAAGCACCAAATCACCTTGACTTAGTTGAATTTGATCAGACTGATAGCCGCGTGCCTCTAAAAGCCCTAAAGCCATTCCAGAGTGGGAGAGTTCCACTAAAGTTCCATCACTACGGCGAACAAGGCCTGGAACATGTCCACAAGAGTAATAAGAGAATATTTTAGTTTCAGGAGAATAGATTCCCATCAATGAAGTGACAAACATCCCTGTGTCGCCAACATCTTTCAAGAAGTCATCATTTGTTTTTGCACAGATCGTTTCAACTTGATTGTAGATTTCAGCATAGGTACGCATTAAACTGCGTGCAGTGAGTGCATAGAGGCATGATGAAATCCCCTTACCAGAGGCATCTCCCACAGCAAGCCAAAGGCGCTTATCCTTTTTTTGCTCTAAGCAAAAGAAATCTCCGCCCGCATCTTTGGCTGGTAGATAGAATGCTGCAGCATGTACTCCCTCTATTTGCGGAAGTTCTAAGGAGAGAAGACTCTCTTGGACATCTCTGCCAAGCTCCACTTCTTTTTCATATTTCTCTCGTTTGACATGCTCATCTTCTGCATGCTTTATATTGGTCAATAATGCTTCTAGTGTCTCATTATACAACGTGCCAATGATATTAATCTCATATCCAAATGGTTGTGGATTGAAGCGCTGGGTTAAATCTCCCATAACATAGCTTAATTGGCGAAGAGGCCTGGAAACCCAAAGAGCTAAAAAATAAGCCAAAATTATACCGATAATAATCACGATAATTAAAATTATTGAAAAAGTAATTAGATGTTTGAGAGCCTCGGTTAAATACTTTTTTTCCGAAGCAAATGCAACAATAGATAATCCCCTCTCAGGCGCTTTAACTGCGTAGGCAAGGTAGTTTATATCCTCAAACTCAAAATCAATATAACCATCTAATTTTCTAGTCAAAGTTATTGGTTTTTCTGCTAACTTTAGAGAGCCTATTTCGCTACTAGTCTCATAAATTTTCTTTTCTTCTGCCCGTAATGTTCCAAAATAGTTTCCAGGTAAATTAGGAAGAGATGATGCCATGACAATATTGTGATCATTAAGTAGGGCAAAATCAATCTCCTTATTTGATGGATTGGATAAGATTTCTGACAAAAATTTGGTTCGATGGACACCTGCAATTAATATACCCACGGGTACTTCATTGGATTGAATGAGTTGACCTTGAGCAAAAACAAGTTGTACGCCATCTTGATTTGTTTCAATAAATCGCAGTTCTGCATCGGAATAATTTCTTAAAACCCTCTCCACAAAAAAGCTATTTGCTTGAAATTTTTCCTCATCAGCTTTCAATGTCGATGTGATAACTTTGTAATTACCCTGTTTTTTTTCTGTGCTTAAAAGAACAAAATAGATGTCTTCAAAAGAACCGCGCTTTAACAAATTTTCAAAAACTTTTAGTGTGCTAGGAGTCATATTTTCAGAGAGATTCATAAAAAAAATCATATCTTTGAGAAAATTTTGAGGAACAGGAGCTAATTGTTTTACTGTTTCTGCTTTAAAGTCAGCTATCTCTACTAACTGCTTACGCGCAAGGTCTATAGACTCTGAATAAAAACGGCTAAAAAGAATCACCGCATCGATCAGCATAGGAAGCGCTAAAACAACGAAATTGAGTAAAAAAACACGTGTTGTAAATGACTTTCTCATTCGATTTTCAAAACCATAAGTGTAATATCATCATGTTGCTGGGCTTCTGCTTTAAAGCTTGCCACCTGCTCAATAAGGCAAGAAGCGAACTCTTGTGCACCGCGATACGCCTGCGTTTTAACAAACTGAATCAATCGTTCATCACCATATAATTCATTATGTGGATTATGCGCCTCTGTCACTCCATCACTATAAAGAAGAACCAGATCCCCAGGCTTGAGAGTGATACGACCCGCTTGCTTTATCTCAGATTTTTTTACCACACCCATGGCCATATCCAAAAATTCCAGCATTCTCACAGATTGATCCTGAAGTGAGTAGTGAATAAGCGCATTATGTCCAGAAGAGTAGTAATCTAAGATGCGTGTCTTTGGATCATACTGTCCAAGCATGACGGTTACAAACATTCCTGTTCCACCTGTATCTTCACAAAACAGATTATTTGTTATGCGTGAAACCTCTGCAACATCATCGCTCTGCTTTCCAAGAGCTTTGAGCATACTTTTGACACTCAGTGCATAACAGCATGCACGCACACCTTTCCCAGAGGCATCCGCAACGGTAACCATCAATTTTCCATTTTCTTTTACATAGGCATCATAAAAATCTCCCCCAACTTGAACAGCAGGGACGAAAGCTTGACCAAGCGACACTCCCCTTACATGAGGCATTTTTCTTGGAAGAATACTCTCTTGCACATCCCTTCCAAGATCCAACTCCTTTGCGAAGGTCTCTTTGATGATTCGCTCCTCTTCAATCGCTCTTTTATTTTTAATGAGCGCATCAACCATATCATTGAAAATCAGTCCAATTCGATTGATTTCAAATCCAAGATATTGCTTTTCATAACGACTTTCGACCTCTCCCTCTTTTATTTTATGCATCACAAGTGATAGAGCCGATATAGGCATGGCCAATCGTCTTGTTCCAATATAGGCAAGGATAATACCAATGATAAAAATGATTATAAAACTTCCGTAATACAAAATAAAATCATTAAGCGGTCTATGTATAAGATCAGAAAGAGATGTATAAGCAATAAGTGAGTTATCCGTTCCCGTTAGCTTGCTTTCAATGCCAAGTTGCTTTTCTCCATTCCACTCAAAAACTACGTAGGGGAAGTGGATTTTGTCAGACGTTAACAAAGGTGTTTTTCCTAGCACACTCATCGGTTCAATTTTTGAAAATTCTGAAAGTTGATCTACTGAAAGTTCATGAAAATATTGAAAGCGAAAAGAGGGATCTGAGGAATCAAATACAATAGATGAAGGAAGCAGAAGGGCGAAATTGATCTTATAAGGGATTTGATCGGGCTTTAACAGTAAGCTTGCTGTAGATTCAACATCCCTTATCACGACGAGCACGCCTATCGGCTCTTTTAATACGCCTATCGCCTCTTTTTCTCTAGAAAAAATCCCCTTGGCAACATATTGATACGTTTGATTCGTCTGGGGATCGCGGAAAAATGATATGACATACCCTCTTTTGTCCTCTTTGGGCGAGAAGGGATCAGGAGACATAAAAAGAGTGGTAAGATCTTTGTCTTGGAATTTTGTGAGATTTGAACCTATTGAGTGAAGAGTGTGCTTTTTTGTAACCTCCATTACAATAACAGCATAATCGTTATTGATAGAAGCAAGATTGCTTAGCTCTTCATTTAGTTTCCCTCCATGATCATTCAGTTCTTTTTCAAGTTCAAGAAAGTAGAGTAGCATTTCAAAGACTTTGTTTACATTGGATTGAAACTCTACAAAAGAGGAGGTTCGCATATTGATTTGCTCAGTAAGTGCAGCTCTAGCTCTCTCGGTCGTCTTTTTATAATGATTTTCAAGAAAAATAAAGGAGTCCACTAAAAGTGGAAGAGACAGTAGTATAATACTGACGCCGAGTAGTCGAAAACCTATCGACTTTATAAAAGGAATCATTGTTTCATATTGATCGTATGCCAAATAAAATCTCAAGCCTTCTACATCCCATTGTCAAACATTTTGTTAAATTGCGCGATTCTGCGCTCTATCGACATGAACAAGACTCAGTTCTTCTCATGGGAAATAGGCTCGTAGCCGAAGTGATGCAAAAGAGAGCACCTAAAGAGGTTTTCACAAAAGAGCGTGTAACCGAAAACATTTTGAGAAAAGTTAGCGGCCTTTCAACTTTTAATGAGACTATTGCCGAATTCCCGATGCCAAAACAGCAATCCCTAGACTCTTTTTCAAAACTTCTTGTCATTGATCATATAGCCGATCCGGGTAATCTTGGCACCTTGCTGCGTACAGCTGTTGCCCTTGGCTGGGAGGGAGTTTTTATTCTTCCAAATTCAGTTGACCCTTTTAATGATAAAGTCATGCGCTCCTCGCGGGCGGCTCTTTTTTCCCTTCCCTATAAAATGGGTTCTTTTGAAGATTTGAACTCTTTATCCATTGGCTTTACACCTCTTATTGCAGATCTAAGTGGGCAAAATTTGCAACAAATCGCTAAACCTCAAAAACCGATGCTTGTCTTAAGTAATGAAGCGCATGGAGTTTCTGAAAAAATGAAAAAGTGGGGAACTAGAATTACTATCCCAATTGCAAATATGGAATCCTTAAACGTAGCCGCAGCAGGCGCTATCCTTATGTATTACCTATGAAAGACGATCTCTTCACAAAAAAAGAGCGTAAAAATCAACGAAAGATCAAAACCAACCGTGATCGATCGAAATTCAAAAAAACTGACCAACAGAAGTGGGAAAATAAGTGGGATAAAAAAAGGGAGGAAACCCTTCTTGATAAAAATCTTATCTTCGGACGCATCTTAGCTATTTACTCAGAAAACATTCTAGTCGATCACAAACAAGAGATCTTTATTTGCACCTTGCGAGGCTTGCTCAAAAAAGAGAAAACCAAACAGAAGAATCTCATTGCGGTAGGAGATTTTGTTTATTTTGATCCAATTGAAAAGCGAATCGCTCGTGTAGAGGAGAGGAAATCAGTTTTATCTCGCATCAAAGCAAATAAAGAGCAGCTACTTGCAGCCAATCTCGACCAAGTGCTCATCACAACCTCTGTTGTCAGCCCAGCGTTGAGGCCAGCACTTGTCGACCGCTACATCATTGCAACACTGAAAGGAAATATGAAACCAATCATTGTTGTAAATAAGATAGACTTACTTGAAAAAGGGAGCTTAGAGGAAAAATTGTATCGCACTTTTGTTAAAACCTACCGAGCTCTTGGATTTACTGTCATCTGCATGAGTGCCTTCAATAAAAAAGGCTTTCCCACACTTAAAAAAGTGATGAAAGGGAAAGCTTCTGTCTTTTCTGGCCAATCTGGAGTGGGTAAATCATCTTTGATCAATGAACTTGCCAATTTATCTCTGCCGATTGGTGATCTTATTGAAAAAACTTTAAAAGGCACTCACACGACCTCAAGTGCTCAGCTCATTCCCCTAAAATTTGGAGGGTTTTGCATCGATACTCCCGGAATTCGCAGCTTTGGAGTTTGGGATCTACAGCTGGATGATCTTTACACCTATTTTCCTGAAATTGCAAAGGCAGCAGAGCGGTGTAAATTTCCCAATTGCTCTCATACACATGAACCCTCTTGCGCTGTTCAAAAGGCTGTCGAAGATCAAACAATCACACCCATACGTTTTGACTCCTATTTAAAATTATTTCAAGAAATTTTGTAGATGCTTTTTTGCGTAGTGAAGTCTAGAACGCACCGTTCCATGGGCAACACCCAGCTTATCTGCGATCTCTTTTTGTGTGAGTTGGTCTAGATAGTACATTTCAAAAACAATGCGTTGCTTATACGGCAGAAGAGAAAGATATTCTGTTAAATATTCAGAATCATAACATTGCTTTATGACATTTTTTTGTTCCACTTCTTTTCGACGTTTATCTCTCTTGATGTAGTTGACAGATAAATTGTGTGCAATGCGCCAAATCCATGTATAAAATGAAGAGCGCTGCTTGAAATTCTTCAAGCTTCGATAAGCTTGCACAAAGGTATCTTGTGTTAGATCGTCTGCAGCCGCCTCATCTTTGACAAGATCAACGCACTCTCGATAGATTTTATCACGATGCATGATGACTAGCTGATTAAAAGCACTTTCTTCCCCCTGAAGACTCTTGAAAATAAGTTCTTTTTCATCCATAGTTTTGTTTATACATATGAATGACAAGATACTCAATGTCGATGCTCTTGAAATTTTAGATTCAAGAGGAAATCCAACCCTAGAAGTCACAATACGCACAGAGCGTGTTGTAGTGTCCGCAATGGTTCCATCTGGAGCCTCTACAGGCGAGAATGAAGCATTAGAGCTTCGAGATCATGATATTAAGCGCTATCATGGGAAAGGTGTACAGATCGCTGTGCGCAATGTGCGGAAAAAAATTGCCGACCTTCTAGTTGGTCAATCACCTCTTGATCAAGAGAGTCTTGATCGGAAAATGATTGAAGCAGATGGGAGCGATACAAAAAGTCGTTTGGGTGCCAATGCAATCTTGGGAGCCTCCTTGGCTTTAGCAAAAGCGGGTGCTGCAACACTTAATCTCCCTCTTTATCGCTATCTTGGTGGACCTTTTGCCAATCTTTTACCCTGTCCTATGATGAATGTGATCAATGGAGGGTGTCATGCAGACAACAATTTACACTTCCAAGAGTTTATGATCCGTCCAGTTGGAGCTCCCTCTTTTTCTGAAGCGCTCAGATGGGGGGCAGAAGTCTTTCATACTCTAAAAAAAATCTTAAAAGAGAGGGGCTACTCCACATCTGTTGGTGATGAAGGTGGCTTTGCCCCTAATTTGAAATCTCATGAAGAGGCAATAGAGCTTATCCTCTTGTCAATTGAGAAAGCTGGCTACCGCCCTAAAGAAGACATCTCTTTAGCCCTAGATTGCGCCGCTTCTGAGTTTTATGAAAATGGCGGCTATTTAGGTCGTTCTGCAAGTGAGCATGTAGAGTATCTTGCACAGCTGTGTCATAACTATCCAATTGATAGCATAGAAGATGGCATGGCAGAACAAGACTGGGAGGGGTGGAAAACCCTCACCGATCGCCTTGGCTCACAAATTCAGATTGTTGGGGATGATCTTTTTGTCACTAATACACAGTTTCTAAAGAGGGGACTTACTGAAAAAATTGCCAATAGCATCT
This sequence comes from Chlamydia trachomatis, assembly GCA_945861315.1. GTDB lineage: Bacteria > Chlamydiota > Chlamydiia > Chlamydiales > JAAKFR01 > JAJACK01. The sequence continues at coordinate 5,598 of CAMAUB010000013.1, read as the reverse complement.
TAATTAAAGTGAATCAAATTGGAACATTGACTGAGACCATTGAGTGTATTCGCTTGGCCAAAGCGCATGGATACACCACCATTTTATCTCACCGCTCTGGAGAAACCGAAGATACAACTATTGCCGATATTTCTGTGGCTGTCAATGCTGGACAAATCAAAACAGGCTCCCTCTCACGCAGCGATCGCATCGCAAAATATAATCGCCTTCTTTCTATTGAATATGCGCTTGGTAGCTGCGCCCGCTATCGAGACTCAAATACATGTAGAAGGATTGGCAGGGCGTGCTAAAGTATCTTCTTTTATGACTTTTCTACGACAAATACCACAAATGCTGGTGACATAACGTATTCATTACCAAGAGTATCATTCCTATTTTCGTTATATTTCTCCCTCTCTTGTTCGTTCGCAAAGCAGGAGCGGTAGACCTGCTTAATATCGAAACCTTCCTTGATAAAAAGAGATGTATATTCATGTTCAGAATGATAATGATTTGGCACCATCATCATGGGGAGTTTGCGCCAAATTTGCTCTCCCGATTCTAGCACTGCTTCATCAACTACTAATGACCATTGACCTTGTTTTTTTGCAAAAGTGGCACGATATATTTCATCTAAGCCTTGAATTGTTTGCAAAAAAGAGTCTTGATCCACCACTTGATGATCCATAAGCGATTGATTGATAGAATTAATGACCTCTTCATGCAGCCTTTTTCCATCGGTAAATACTGTTCCAAAAGAAGTAGGTGCTGTGATAATAGCTACCCCACCTTTCTTTAAAACTCTGTTTAATTCTTGTAAGTGTGGTTCTAAAGAAGGCAAATTACAACCAACATTAATACTGATTGCTCTATCGAAAAAATTATCCGGATAAGGCAACAAAGCGAGATCTCCTACCACAAAAGAGGTAGTGTTTTCAACAAGTTCTTCTCTGGCAGCTTGTTTTGACTTCTCAATCATTCCACTTTGAATATCTATTCCATAAACAATGGCTCCATTTTTTGCGGCAATGATGCCCCAAGGACCTGCCCCACAACCAGCATCTAAAAGTATTTGACCATCGAGATTGAATAAATAAGGTAAAAAATATGGGTCAAGAAATAGAGCTCCATCGGGCCCATGTTTCATTCTGGCATAAGTACTTATGCCATCCTTATCCCAGTTGGTGCCATTTTCTGTGTGTCCAGAGGTTGCGACTAATCCATGGACATTTGAAATGGCGAAAAATAGCGTAGCTAGAATCGAAGAAAATCTAGTCCATTGAAAAGCAGAGCCAAACCCAGGCATAAAATTCCTTTTTTGTAATGTAAGAAGACTAGACTTATACAGTTGTGTTTTTAATATGTCAATCGGCGAATAGACTGCTACACTTTCTGCATTTGACTTTGACTTAATCTTGATATAAGATATTTGGCATGACTGTTCTTGAATCATCACTCACGCAAACTTATCACAACCTGCTAGTTGAGATCGGAGAAGATCCGGATCGAGAGGGGCTGCAGAACACACCTGAGAGAGCTGCCAATGCTATGCGCTTCCTTACACGTGGCTATAGACAAAATCTTGCTGAAATCATCAACGACGCCATCTTTATCTCACAGGCAAAAGAGATGGTTATCATCAAAGATATGGAATTCTATTCGCTTTGCGAGCATCACCTGCTCCCCTTCTTTGGAAAATGCCACATCGGCTATTTGCCCGATGGCAAGGTGCTAGGCCTCTCCAAGGTGGCACGGATTGTTGATGTTTTTGCAAGGAGACTGCAAATCCAAGAGGAGCTCACCTACCAGATTGCGCATGCTATTGAAGATGCAATAGGAGCAAAAGGTGTGGGTGTTGTCATGGAAGCTTCTCACCTCTGCATGAAGATGCGCGGCATACAAAGCCAATGCGCTTCGATGGTTACAACTGCAATGCTTGGCCAATTTGGAACCGATCCTGAAAAAAAGCTAGAGTTTCTTAAGTTTTTAACCTGAAAAGCTCATGACAAAGACGAGCGTCTTGCTCGATCTGCTTTTTGCTAGAAGAACGCAAGAGCACAGTGCCTGGTGAGCCCACAAGATCGACTGTAGGAGAGACAAAATCTCCTAGCTGTACTTTTAAAAAAAACTCCTGGAAGGAAGGTAGTTGTTGAATATCTTTCAAACCACAAATTTCCCTGATCGCACCTGTGCTTTGATTCGTAAGAAAGACTACTATTGTATAGGCATTTAGTTGATAGATCGGTTTAAAGATAAAATCGATTCCGAGAAAGGCTTCGATATGAGCCCTCTCTACATCTTGGCCTGTGACCTTTGCAGCGTGGTGTACTAAACCTGCTCCTGCAATGCGAGCCCCTACCTCCAGGACTGAGATATGGCTAGAATTGACTTTGACCTCAACTTGAGCACAGCCATAGCGGATGCCAAGAGCTTGGACAGCCCTCACAGAAATCTCTGCAAGCTTTTCCACAAGCTCTGACTCTTCTTTTGGATCTACTAGATTCGCCGATACATAGGCATTCCTGCCCCGGGAAAATTCCCGCCGCTCATAGAGCCAGATATCTGTGATAAAATGTCTTTGCCCATTTCCAATCAGATCGATGGCATATTCCTCACCCGGTATAAACTCCTCAGCCAAATAACCTGAGTTTTCAATGCCAAAAGGGGTCAAATCTTGGTTTTTCAGAAGTTTACACGCAACGACAAGCTCTCTTGCGCTCCTGCATATCGAGACATTGATCGATCCAAAAGCCATCTGAGGCTTTACTACGATCGGAAAAGAGAGTCGCTCATTTTTCATCCATTCTCTGAGCTCTTCTACCTCTTGAAATCTGGTGAATTTTGCGCACGGAATTTGCTTCTCACAGAAGACTTCTTTCATCGCGGCCTTGTCTCTACGCGCCAGTGAGAGTTTTGTGCCATTAGAAAGCAGATTAAGCTTTTCTGATAGCTCATCAGCGAGTAGTACACCATTTTCTGTTCCAGCAAAGAGTGCAGCTGGCTGCCACTTTCTCAAAGTATCGATTTGATCATCATAGACAAAACGAAAAGGATCTTTAGGTGGAGGCATGATTGCCTTTGCATTTGATTGAATAGCAATCACTTCATAACCAAGACTCTCCGCTACATAGCGCAGGGGAGCTCCTGAAAAATAGGGATCAACAATAGCAAGTTTCTTTGTCAAACGAAAAATGTACCTCTTGATAGTTCTTGGTAAAGGATTTAATCTCCTCTTTCAACTCTCTACTACTTTTCTTCTCGATTAATGCCTTTTTGAAAAATAAGGCAATCGTTTCCATTTCTTCCTCTTTCATCCCTCTTCGTGTAACCTCTTGTACACCGACGCGAATCACTTCTTCCCCAAAACCGTGCCTCGAATTTGTCGCAATATGGCAGTCGTAGAGCTTGTGACAAGCGGCTTGGTGACCACCCACAGAATCACCCCGGATCAAGAGGACATTGCTTTTTGTAAATCCTCTCTCTTCAGCAAGCACCTCGATACCTAAAGTTTTGAGCATTGAAGCGAGCGTTTGAGCATTCTTTACCATCTGCATGGCATACTCTTTTCCAAACTGTTGCATTTCCAGAAGGGTTAAGTAGAGAGCAAGACAATGATGTAGATGTGGAGAGGAAATCAAGCCAGCCGTCAACAAGTCAAGAGAACGGTTGGCTAGCTCTCTCTCTTTGAAACAGAGCATAGCTTTTTGGGGTCCCGGAAAGGTTTTATGGGTATTGCCCTGAAGCAAGTTGGCCCCCTCGACGAGTGGATTTTGGAACTGCCCCCCAGCGATCAAACCAAAGGTATGCGAAGCATCATAGATGATCAAAACATCGGGTCCAACAATTTCACGAATATCTGCTAAGGGGACTGGGAAAAGAGCGCAGCCGACATCCAAGTAGATTGCTTGAGGTGGCAGTTTTTTGACAGCGAGCGTAAAGGCATCAAGGTCAATGGTAAAAGCATTTCTATCAACAGGAATATGGGAAGATTTTCGATCTAATAACTTCAAAATAGTCTGCGTAGCAAAATGTCCACCCAAATCACAATCAATCGAATAGATGACATCTCCAGGTGCTGTCAGTGCAATCAAAGAGGTGAGCATGGCATGCATTCCTGAAAGAGGCCTGAAATCACAAACAGAAGATGAAAACATCTCTTTTGCTGCAGCCAAAGCATGTTTTTCAAAATCGTCCACATAAACAAGCCCCTTCATCAGAAACTCACCCATCGCAACAGGATCTGCATTCTGCCGCATTGCAAGAGTTCCGAGCTGATAGCGCGAAGAGAGGGGGCTAGAAAGCAACTGTCGAGCCTTTTGTGAAAGACAATTGTCATAAGCTGTGAGATGAAGCATTTCGCAATCTTCTCTCTCTTGCTCTTCGATCCCTGCCAAAAGCGCGTCAATCATGGGAGTACTCTGCCCAGTTGTTGTCTGTCTCATAGATTTTGACAGAATGAAGGCATCCCGTGCTGATTTTTGCGACCTCAGGTGCGAGCCGGTGGAAGAATACTTCAGCAAGATTTTCGACAGTGGGAATCACATTTTTTAGAAAAGGCACTTGATAATTGAGATGTTTGTGGTCACAAGGGTTCACAATCAACTCATTAATTAGCTCTTTCAAGAGTTTTAGATCGACTATATAGCCGCTCTCTTTGTCAACACTGCCTTCAACACTCACTTCTAATGTATAGTTATGGCCATGACCAAGTTCATTCGCACAAAGCCCAAAAACTTGGTTGTTCTTCTCATCGCTCCATTTAGGATTGAAAAGACGATGAGACGCGCTGAACTTTATCTGTCTTGTTACTCTTGTCATAGAGAGCTTTTTCTGCTATCTTGGACCGCATTATGCGCCAACGAGTCTTCCATCTATTAACACTCCGCTTCCCAAATTTTTCCGTGAAGGATTTTCACCGTTCTAGCAAACTAGAGCGGGCGCAATGGTTGTACCAACTAGTTTATCAGGTACGCTTCGAATTTGTCTCCCATTTTCTTTTTGGTCCTTTTTCAAACTACATCAAGAATCCCGAAGAATTTCTTGAAGGACTTCTCTATGGTCAGGGAGGTGTCTGCCTCGAGAGAGTGATGGCTTTACGTTTTTTACTAGAACTCTTTGAAGTTGGAGATTGCAGTTATTTGATGGGAGGCAGCCTTCCCGGAACGAATCAACCAATGAATATTGAAAACGTAAAAGCCTCTCTTCTCAACAAAGAGCTTCCTCTTTCCCCCTACGCGCACCATGCCGCACTTGTTGTCAAAATCTACGACCAAGAGTGGTTACTTGATCCCAATGGTGGTCGCCTCGGCCCGATCTTCCTCAATCCTCTAGTGACTAGCCAGATATTAACGGAAGATGTGGAGAACAAACTTGGTGTCATGGCGAGTTTTGGTCAGATGTTCTATACGCGTTCTCCAGAAGAGATTTTTCAATTAACAGTTGCCTATAGGCGAGGTTCTGCTGAGCAGATGCTCGATCTAATCTGCCGCGTTGGCCTGCTTGTCGGGTCTAACTACGATGTCTTTATGGTATCAAAAGAAGAAGAGATTGCCAGACTCTATCCCCCGCGCGTTCAAACCATGTGCTGGCAGATCAACGGAAGTCTTCTAGATGGTCTTA
>CAMAUB010000012.1 GCA_945861315.1 Chlamydia trachomatis | reverse complement strand
AAGCCTGTCCAACGTTTGATCATTGCATAGATTTGGATATCAACCAACTGAGCGACACTATAGGCAATCAAAGAAGAAAATATACGTAACCCACCCAAACCAAGTACTGCTTGAAAGGTGGCATGTTCTTCAATTGACTGTCCGGGAAGAGTTAAGGCGATTTGAAGAATACCAAATGTGAGAATATTCATTCCTAGCGTGATGTAGACCATTCTCTTGGCTTTTTTCGCGCCAAAGATTTCCGTCACTAGATCACTGAGCATGAAGGTTAGAGGATAGGTAATTAACCCTGCTGGTATACAAAATTTCCCAAAATAGGGTAATGGAACCATTTTGGCTGAAATAATATTAGAAATAATCACAATGATGCAAAAAGCAGTACTGATAAACTGGTACAAGACAAGAGAGGCTTCGTTTTCTTTGGGGGTATTCATGCTTTGCACCTACTTTAGAAACTCTTTTAAATCTGCCTCACACACTCCAGGTTCTCCAGGAGCTACATGATCCAATTTACCAGCCTTAAGCCACTTCTCTAATCGATTTACTTCTTCATAAAGATGTGCAAATGAGTCGATAATAAATAAAAGCGGTTGAAAACGGTCAATTTCAAAGGATTGGTTGATCACCCACTCAAGTTGAAATGGAAAGCGTTGCACTTCAGCTGACTCAATCGAATGTTCGATTTCCCCAGCAGAACTCAAAATTCCACTGCCATAGACACAGAGTCTATTATTTTGGCGCATCAGACCAAATTCGATTGTAAACCAGAAGAATCGAGACAAGGCTTGTATAGTGCTTTTTATTCTATTCAATCTGGTCTGAGTATCTTGAATATCACGGTGCCGCTCTGCTGCTAAGTTGGCCAAAGAGCCAAATTTAACAAGTACTTCAGCAAAGGTGCGATCAGTATGCATAGGAACATGTCCTGCGATATCATGGAAAATATCAGGTTCAGGCAAGTAGTTAAGCTTTTGGCTATCCCGAATAGTAATAGTGGTCGGAAATTCTCGATGTTTCAAGCTGTCGAAAAAAAGGTAAGTAGGTACGTACCCACTGACTGCTTTGGCTTGAAATCCAGTCAATGGTTCCAGGAATTGATTGATCTCTTCTAGCCTAGGTATACGCTCAGGATTTAAACAGAGAGCTCCAATGCCTTCCATAAATTTCTCATTGGCATGCTTCTCCCATTTTGGCCTTAGCATCGCATATAGATTTCTCCACGCCTCTTGATTTTCTAGGTTGTAGAGTTCGTAGGGCTGATGGATAAACGTTTGCCCCGATTCTCTAGCCTTCTCAATAAAGGGGGCCTTTGTTGTGGTTAACCCAGAAATAACTTGACGTTTCATAAATAACCTCTTTGGCAATACTATTTTAAATTGTAATCATACCTTGATGGCCTAACGTAAAAGACACTCAAGGGGAAAAATCTAAATTTACAAATGATTAAACGAACTGCCACCGTTGATGGCAAAAAGAACAATTAATAGGGATAATAGGAAGGATAATAAGAAGGATAATAAGAAGGATAATAAGAAGGATAATAAGAAGAAAATTTTAAGGAAGGAGACGTATGCTTTGCTGACGCTAAAGCCTCTTTAAACAAGTGTGTAAACATGCTGTACCTCTTTATTACCATAGATTGCTCTCAATAGAAGAGCATGAACAAGGTTCATTATATTCATCCTTAACCTTTTCATTCAACTTAAATTGTGTTAGGCCGATCATTATTTTGTCATCTTTTATGATCAAAGGGGATGTGGTATAGTTATTTAAATTATCAATGATAATTTAAATAACTATATTTTAATCGACTATACTCAATTTTCTTGTAATTGGTATAAGGTGAGTTATAAAGAAATTTTATCGCCTTGAGTTGGAAAAATAAGATGAAGGCCATGCTTGTTGAGGTTAGAGAGCTCTTCTTCAATCAACTTTTTACTATCTTTGACTGCATAAAGAGTCTCTTTTCGGTGTGTGACTACAACTTTAAATCCTCGAAGAGATACCCCAGCAATCTCTTGTAACTTAGTTAATTCTTGAATCATCAGGTGAGGATTGAGATGACCGAAAATCAACTGACCTGAGTCTTCATCTGGGACTGAGCATTCAAGGAGTATTCCGCGAAGTTTTTTCTCACGGATAAGTGGTGCTAAGCGTAGCCAAATAGTTTCAAGATGTTTTTCTGATTCAAGAATATCGGGAGAGGTGTCTCCAAAGTACATCATGTAATTACCTTGGTGTTCAACAAGAAAGGCCGATGAAGGGTATTCATGTGGATGAGAGAGAAGAAAAACTTCAACATTCATGTCGGTAGCAGGGATGGGGGTTTTTGTGTGAAGCGCTAGTCGTTGATAGTCATAGAGTTTGATTGGTTTTATTCCTTCATTCCCGCAGTTGGGCCACGTTTTCCAATTGAAGATGTGATCACGCATGTCATCAATGGTGCTATCCAATCCTAAAATGTATTTATGCGTATCATTTTGAGAGTTGATGACAAGGGCAGCTATGTGGTCTAAGTGGGCATGAGAGATGAGATACGCCTTTAGTTTTCTTTGGTAGAGCTCTCCAACTGGAGTAAGTGAGCTAAAGTCAAACTTAAAGTCATCTAGGTTTCCACGAGAATAGGCAACCTCTATGCCTGCCAGCATAGTTCCTGCATCAAATGCAATTAACTGATCTGGATCGCATAGAGGGTAGAGAAGATAGCCGGAGAGACTATTCTCTTTTGGGCCTCCCGTGCATCCTAAAACAATAATGCGGAATTGATTTTGCATACTCTCTTACTAATAGCCTCAAGTTGACTAGCAATCTCCTTTGGAAGATGAGAGCCAAACCGTTCAAGATAGACACGCATGGCTTCTATCTCTTGTTTCCACTCCTCGCAGTCAATCCTAAAAAGGGCATTCATCTGTTCTTTTGTCACATTGAGCCCTTCAAGGTCAATAGCATCTTTTGAAGGTATGAATCCAATAGCAGTTTCTGTAGCATGATCCTCCCCTTCTGTTCGCTCAAACATCCACTTGAGAACACGAATATTTTCTCCAAAGCCAGGCCAAAGAAATGTCCCCAAGGCGTCTTTGCGAAACCAGTTGACAGAGTATATCCTAGGAGGATTAGTCATTTTACCCATCTCAAGCCAGTGCTTAAAATAATCGCCCATATTGTAGCCGCAAAAGGGGAGCATTGCGAAAGGATCGTGACGAACCTTTCCAATTTCCCCAGCAGCTGCTGCTGTCATCTCTGATGAAATACTCACCCCCATAAAAGTGCCATGTGTCCAGTTAAGCGACTCAACAACAAGAGGAATCGTTGTTGCTCGTCTCCCTCCAAAAATAATGCCCGAGATGGGGACTCCATCTGGATCTTCCCAGGCAGGGTCGATGACTGGACACTGTTTTGCAGGAGCTGTAAAACGAGAGTTTGGATGTGCTGCTGGCATTTCGCTACTCGGCGTCCATTCTTTTCCAAGCCAACTAATTAATTTAGGCGGAGGGGATGGTGTCATTGCCTCCCACCATACATCTCCATCAGCCGTGAGAGCAACATTGGTAAAAATAGAATTTTTGGCACAGCTGAGAAGGGCATTTGGGTTTGACTTCATCGATGTTCCTGGTGCAACACCGAAGAAACCAGCTTCTGGGTTGATGGCATAAAGTCGTCCATCTTTCCCAACTTTCATCCAAGCAATATCATCACCAACACATTCAATTTTCCAACCAGGAAGCTCTGATTGCATCATTGCCATATTAGTTTTGCCACACGCACTTGGAAAAGCAGCAGCAAAATACTTTTTCTTTCCCTTTGGATTTGTGACACCAACAATGAGCATGTGTTCAGCCATCCATTTTTCATCTCGTGCTATTGTCGATGCAATGCGCAGGGCAAAACACTTTTTCCCAAGTAGAGCATTGCCTCCATAACCACTTCCAAACGACCAAATTTCACGTGTTTGTGGAAAATGAGCAATGACACACTGCTCAGGATTACATGGCCATGCTTCATCTTTTTGACCAACCTGTAGAGGAGCTCCAATACTATGCATGCAAGGAACAAACTCTCCCTCTTCTCCCAGTACCGCAAGAACTTTGGTACCCATACGGGTCATGATGCGCATATTAACAACAACATAGGGGGAATCAGTCAGCTGAACACCAATATGTGCAAGAGGAGAACCGAGGGGGCCCATGCTGAAAGGAACCACAAAGAGCGTACGGCCACGCATGCATCCTTTAAACTTCTTAAGAAGCTCTTGTTTCATCTTGGTTGGTTCGGCCCAATGATTTGTAGGCCCTGCATCTTCTTCGTTTTTAGAGCAAATAAACGTGCGCTCCTCTACACGAGCCACATCTTTTGGTTTGGAGCGAGCTAGATAACTATTCGGACGCAGTTTCTCATTGAGTTTGATGAAAGTTCCCTTTTTGACCATTTCATCAGATAGCTCTTTAGATTCCTCTTCACTGCCTGTACAAAATTGGACGCGAGTTGGGGCGCACAGTTCAACCATCTCTTGGATCCACTTGCGCAGCTTTTCATGTTGTAACTCTTCTAACATTAGATCATTGCTTTTCGTTTTTTAAACTTTTCAAGATTTTCAAGCGCTTTACCTGTCCCAAGACAAACGGCAAGAAGTGGATGGGGAGCAATAATAACAGGAAGCCCCGTATCCTTAGTCAATGCCCTGTCAAGTCCCTTAATCAGAGCTCCTCCACCTGCTAAGACCATACCTCTCTCGACTAAGTCAGCAGAGAGTTCAGGAGGACATTTTTCTAAGGTGAGACGCACACACTCGATAATCTGTTGAATAGGCTCTGCTAAACACTCTCGGATTTCAACTGAATTAATCCGTTTGGTAACAGGTAGGCCTGCAACTTGGTCACGTCCTCGCACTTCCATCTCAAGCTCTTTATCACCAAGAGGAAAGGCCGATCCAATTGTGATTTTAATCTCTTCAGCGGTTCGCGGTCCAATCATCAAATTATAGGTGCGACGCATGTAGTTGATGATGCACTCATCAAACTCATCTCCAGCAATACGAAGTGAGCGTGACTCCACAATGCCACCAAGTGAGATGATTGCAATTTCTGTTGTACCACCACCAATATCGATGATCATGCTCGCTGCCGGCTCATGAACCGGAAGGTCAACCCCAATAGCTGCAGCCATCGGCTCTTCAATTAAGATAACTTCTTGTCCTCCAGCATGGAGAGCTGAGTCTTCAACAGCTCGCTTCTCTACACCTGTAATACCAGAGGGGACAGCTATTAGAATCTTGGGCCTGAAAAGACTGCGTGTAGGGGTCACTCTTTTGATAAGTGCTTTGAGCATCCCTTCAGCGATTTCAAAATCTGCAATAACACCATCTTTCATAGGTCTAACAGCGTGGATTTTACGCGGAGTTTTACCAAGCATTGCTTTAGCTTTATGCCCAACTGCTAGCACTTCGTTTGTGGTAGAGTCAACGGCAACAACAGAGGGCTCACTTAAGACAATTCCTTTGCCTCGCACATAGACCAACGTATTAGCAGTTCCAAGGTCAATTCCAATATCGTTGGAGAAAAAATTAAAGACTTTGTCTAATCGTTTCAGCGCTTTATGCCGAATAACATGACGAATTGCTTTAACCCCTGGATGACTATTAAATTTTTTCAGCATAATGCCCTATGTTTGTAACCTGAGTTTCAGGTTTGTAGTAATTCTAACACCTCTTCCCACGTGAGTTTAGCAATTGCTTCATCATCGGAGCTGATCACTTTTTTTACTAGCCCTCTCTTTCTCTTTTGCAAGTTTAGGATTTTTTCTTCAATACTATTTAATGTAATGAGCTTATAGGAAGAGACGCACCGTTTTTGTCCTATGCGATGCACCCGGTCTGTTGCTTGATTTTCAACAGCAGGGTTCCACCACATGTCATAATGGATAACAGTATCAGCACCAACAAGATTTAAGCCAACACCTCCTGCTTTGAGCGACACTAAAAAGACAGGAATGTTTGGATCTTCATTAAATTTATTCACAATGCCCAAACGATTTTTGCTTGAACCATCGAGGTAGGCAAATGGAATGCCTCTCTCTTGAAGATCCGCTTTTATAATGCCGAGCATCTTTGTATATTGGCTAAAGATGACTGTTTTGTGTTTTCCTTCAATGAGAGAGGGAAGAAGTTCCATCAACATATCATACTTCGCAGAATCCCCAACTTCAGGTCTCTCTTTAGCAAAAATTGCTGGGTGACAACAGATCTGCTTCAAGCGAGTTAATGTTGCTAAAACGTGGATTTGGATTTTGTCAAAGCCCTCTTTTTTCACAAGCTTTGAGAGTTCTTCTTTTGCCGAAGCTGCATAAGACGTATACAGCTCTTGTTGTACAGCAGAAAGATGACAGTGATACTCAATTTCAGAAACAGGAGGAAGATCGTCTATGACATCCTCCTTCATACGTCTTAAAATAAAAGGAAAGACTTTTCGTTTTAATGTTTCCAGGCTATTGCTCTCTTTCTTTCGAATATACTTTTCGACAAATCTATCGTAAGAGCTTAGTAGGCCTGGCATTAAAAAGTCAAAGAGAGACCAGAGTTCTTCAAGTGAATTTTCAATCGGTGTACCCGTTAAAATCAAGCGGTAGCGAGCATTGATGAGTTTAACTGATTTTGCATTGCGCGTTCCGCGATTTTTAATATGTTGCGCTTCATCCAGAATAACATATTCGAAACGCATTTTCTTATAATGTTCGATATCTTTTTGGAGCAGATTATAAGAGGTGACGAGCACATCATACTCTTCAGCTGAATTCAACATTTTTTTCCGCTGTGTTGGATTACTATCCACAATTAAAATCTTTAGGCTGGGATTGAATTTATGAAACTCTTCCTTCCAATTATAGACAAGGGATGTTGGGCAGACAATAAGAGAACCTAGCTTTCCACTCTTACCATTTTGCGAAATCGCAATGATTGCTTGAAGAGTCTTTCCAAGACCCATATCATCGGCTAAAATACCCCCCAAATGCATCTGTCTAAGACGTTCTAACCAGCGGACTCCCTCTAATTGATACTTACGTAAATCAGCTTTTATTTCGCTTGGGATGTCACTTGATTTGAAAGAGTTTTCACCTAGAATCTGTTTTTGAATGTCTTTGAGTTTTTTCGTCATCGAAAATTGAATAGGGAGATCTTTAAATTGCTCGCTGTCGATTGTTGTCAAACTCCACAGTGGACGATTCTCAAAGTGATCTTCGAGTTTTGAAATACCAATCTCATCAAAAAGCTGAATAAGAGGGGTGATCTTTTCAAGATCCAAAACTAAAATACGAGGAATGGTCCCCTTTTTTCGACTCTTAGGAGAGTCGAGCTCAACAAAACGCTTTTTCGCAGCGATACAGTCCCAGACACGCTCAAAAGAAACGCCTTTCATGAATCCATCAACTTTCAAGTCAATTCGGTAAGAGTCTACTTGATCTGATTCACTCAGTTTGAGGATAAATGTTGAATCATCATAGATAAACTGTTCTAGAAGATTTTCTGGGCATTCAAATGCGATTTTATCTTGAAAACGAGGGATCACCTCTGTCATAAACTCGACAATTTTCTTTTCGCTTTTTACGCAAAAAACCCCTTCTTTTTCATCATAGTTGAAGTCTTCAAAAAGCTCATTAAGTAGATAACGCTCATAAGCCAAGTCACGTGCTAAAACACCCTCTTCATCAACAAACCTTGAGATATCTTCATACTTTAAGGCACTGTGTGATGCACAAACCTCGATCTGGTCGTAGAGAAAGAAAAATTCTGCGTCGAGCTCTCCATCAAGATAATGAATAACGCATCGCCCCTTCACCTCTCCTACGTAGGGCAGAGTAACAAAGCGATTGATCAAACTTGGATTTGTCACTCTCGCAAATTGACGAAGCACAGGAAGACTATTTTCAATGAATGATCCAAAAAGGGGCTTTGGGATAGCAAGATCATGCATCTTAGTTAACTGATTTAAATGGATGCGTCCAATCCGCGGACCAAAACGGTGATAGACACTTTTATGAATCACGCCTGGCTTTGTTGAACTAAAAAGCATCGCCTCTTCTGGAGTTAAAACATCTTCATCGATTGTAATCGATGGTTTGAGCAGAAGAGTTGGACCTGGAGTCTCAAGGTACTCAAGGGTAAATTGAATATGAGCAAGAGATAAGGCAAAACAGAGCGGCTCCTCCAAATTTCCAGCATATAAAGAGGGGAGAGGAACTGCTTCATCCCCCATCGTAATGCCTTGTGCTGTGGCTAAATCATAAACCTTAGCCAAAATCATCCCAAAAATTTCTCGCTCAATCTGACCAATACGTAAATAGCGCTCTTCACCTGACCCAGAATAATGGACGTGATCAAGCAAAAGACGCAATACCTCTTGGTCAATGGAGTTAAATGAGCCGAGAGTAAAATAGTAGCGCTTTCCCCCAATACAAATTGGCTCTTTGTATCGAATTGTATCAAGAAAAGCCTTGATGTTTGGGATATAAAGCGGTTTTGATCGTGATGTTAACCGCAGAGCCAATACGATCTCATACATTTTGTCACTGGCTAGATTGACAATCACAGCTAGATCTGCCTGATCCACCTCCCGATTTTCGCAAGGGAGAAAAAAGGCCGATGACCCTAGAAATTTTGAAGCATGAATATAATCAGAGAGAACCTCTTTTTGATAGCTCTCATCTTTTCGTTTATCTTCTTTTGCTTCGGCCTCATTAAAAGTCTGCTTCAGCTTTTTCTTCTCTTCCTCTTCGACTTTATCTAAATCAGCCCCTTTTGAGTAGTTGACTACAATTTCATTCAGATTTTTTTCAAGAAAGAAGAGAAAAGCTGCGATATGCTGACAATCATAGGTATAGGTGCAATCACAATTCGAATCGACAGCCGACGATTCGTGCCTGTCAATTTCAACTTCTGATTCATAGACATTTTCAAAAGCGCCTTTGACGCGAGAACTTAGACGGATTGTATCATTGTCAAGATGGATAATTTTTGCATCGATAATCGAATCCCCTTCAAAGAGGCTTTTTCCCTCTTTGAGGATATTGGAAGAAAAGTCCTGACGTAGCTTTCGAAAGTTCAGCATTTTTAGAAATTACTTTTAACTCAAAGCGCAACCATAGTCCAGATCAATCTTTTCATGACTCCTTTTATAGAGGGCTAAGGGCCCGCACGGCAAGGAAAACGGTTGCATAAAATAGGGTAAACTCCCTAAAATTCGCTACTAACCTGAGTATTGGGTTACTAAAAGATGCGGGTGTAGCTCAGTGGTAGAGCATCACGTTGCCAACGTGAGGGTCGTGAGTTCGAATCTCATCACCCGCTATGGAAACATTTGAGAGTGAGGCCTTTAAGGTCGAAGCGACAAAGTCTACGGGCTGTAAGCTATCTATGAACGTCATGATCTCGCCAATCGAGACAAAAAAAGCCTATAAAAAGGCTGTCCGTCAAGTTAATAAGCAAATCTCTGTCCCCGGCTTTCGCAAAGGGAAAGCTCCTGACAATACAGTGGTTTCTAAATATGGTTCGTACGTTGATCAAGAATGGAAAGATATTTTGATCCAAGTAGGAGTCGAACAAGGGCTGCACTTAAGTAAAATTTATCCCCTACGCAAGGGTCTTGATGGACGACCAAAAGTTGGTCTTTGCTGTCTAGAAGAAGGGGCTGAAATCTCTTTTTCCTATGAACACTACCCAGATGTTCCCACTATCGATTTTTCGAAGCTCTCTATTCCTGAAATCGAGAAAGAGCCCTATCCTGAAAGCAAAGTTGATGAAGTTCTTTTTGAGGTGAGACGCTCTCATGCAGACTGGGAAGCAATTGAGGGACGAAGTGCTGCGGAAAATGACTATGCTAACATTTCAGTTAGAACTGTAGAGCCAGATATGTCCATCATTGAAAATAGAAGAGTCCCCCTAGAAGAAGGGCATATCGCACCTTGGATTATGAAGGCATTGATCGGAATGAATCTAGAAGAGGTAAAAGAGACGCTGACCGAAGGGGAAAAACCTAGCAAAGTTCGTGTCACCCTCCATACGCTGTGGAAAATTATTCTTCCTGAAGTGAATGATGATTTAGCGATTAAAGTTGGCGCTGAGTCAAAAGAGGATCTTTTGAAAAAAATTCACCACAACCTTGAGAATGAGGCCTTAGATAATCTTCAAATCAAAAAGATCCAAGCTCTTGAAGAGGCTCTTGTTGAAGTCTACAAATTCGATGTGCCCGCCTCTTTACTAGCGTCTGAACGTGAGGTACGGATCAAAGAAAAAATTGCAGAAATGAAAAAACAGCAATTAAGCGACGAAGAAATTAAAACGCGTGAAGCTGAAATTGAGCAGGAAATTGCAACACTTGTCGATAAAAGCTTACATCTTTTCTTCTTAAACAAACAAATAGCCAAGCAAGGGAATGTCGCTGTTTCACAAAAAGAGCTTAATGATGAACTTGTTCATCAAATGGCTCGCAATCCTGCTTATTTTCAGCAGGGAATGAGTCAGGGATCAACAGAGCAGATGGTGGAACGTCTCTCATCCGTTTTGATAGAACGTAAAACAAAAGAGTATGCGTTATCTCAATTGACTAATTCTTGAGTCATGCATACACTAATCTTCTAATCAACGTGTGAAGGAAATCGTTTATGTCGCAAAGATCAATGGCCGCTTTAGTCCCCTATGTTGTTGAAGATACCGGCCGTGGTGAACGCGCCATGGATATCTTCTCCAGGTTATTGAAAGATCGCATTGTCTTGATTGGTCAAGAAATAACAGACCAATTAGCCAATGTCGTGATTGCTCAACTGCTTTTTTTAATGACAGAAGATCCTAAAAAAGATATTCAGATTTTTATCAACTCTCCGGGTGGCTATATCACTGCAGGACTTGCTATTTACGACACGATTCGCTTTCTAGGCTGTGATGTAAATACCTACTGCATTGGTCAAGCAGCTTCGATGGGAGCCCTACTTCTAGCTGCTGGGTCTAAAGGGAAGCGACGTTCATTGCCACATGGACGTGTCATGATTCATCAACCCTCTGGAGGAATTATGGGAACTTCTGCTGATATCAAATTACAAGCAGAAGAGATCTTGCGTTTAAAGCAATATTTAGCAGAAATCCTTTCTGAGTGCACAGGGCAGCCAGTAAAGAAAGTTTTAGAAGACTCTGACCGTGACCACTTCATGAGCCCCCAAGAGGCTATTGAGTACGGTCTAATTGACGAAATTGTAACAACAAAAACATGAGTAAAGATACAGCTACCTGCTCTTTTTGTGGACGCTCTGAAGATGATGTCGAGAAGCTCATCTCTGGACCTAATGTCTATATTTGCGACAATTGCATACGTTTGTGCATGAGTATTTTAGACAAAAAACCTGAAGCACGCGAATTTAAAATCTTAAAACCTGCTGAAATAAAAGCGCGTCTTGATGAATTTGTAATCGGACAAGATTTGGCAAAAAGAACAATTGCGGTTGGTGTTTACAACCATTACAAACGTGTGCGTGCACTTACACAAAATAAAGAAATTGGATACAACAAATCAAATATCTTATTAATAGGGCCAACAGGATCTGGAAAGACGCTTATTGCAAAAACACTTGCCTCTGTACTAGATGTTCCTTTCACCATTGCAGATGCGACAACATTGACAGAAGCAGGCTATGTTGGAGAAGATGTTGAAAACATAATCTTGCGTCTTTTACAAGCTGCCGATTATGACGTTGCAGCAGCAGAGCGCGGCATCATCTATATCGATGAGATTGATAAAATTGGCCGTACAACATCAAATGTATCGATTACAAGAGATGTTTCTGGAGAAGGTGTTCAACAAGCTCTATTGAAAATCGTTGAAGGAACGATAGCAAATGTTCCCCCAAAGGGAGGACGCAAGCATCCTCACCAAGAATACATTAAGGTCAATACTGAAAATATTCTTTTTGTTGTTGGTGGAGCCTTTGTAAATCTCGAAAAAATTGTTTCAAAACGTCTTGGAAAAAGCACAATTGGATTTAAAGATCTTAAAACCAAAGAAAATTTTGATATACATGACAAAAATCTCCTTTTGTCACAAATTGAACCTGAAGATCTAATTAGCTACGGAATGATTCCCGAGTTCATTGGTCGATTTAACTCTATTGTCAATTGCAATGAGCTCACTTTGGATGACCTGGTAAAGATTTTGACTGAGCCAAAAAATGCAATTGTCAAACAATACACACACCTCTTTGCTGAAGAGAACGTCAAACTTGAGTTTTCAAAAGAAGCACTCTATGCTGCAGCCAAAAAAGCGAAAAAAGCAGGCACAGGGGCGCGTGCTCTACGCATGATCTTAGAAAATCTTCTCTGTGATCTTATGTTTGAAGTCCCTTCTGATGAAACAATTGCGGAAATTCATATTGACGAAGAGACCATTTCTAAAAATAAACCCCCGCTGATTATCCGGCGTGACTCATCAAAAAAAATCGCTTAAAATAGTTAGAACTCTTCGTAAAGCGGGCTATATAGCCTACTATGCTGGCGGCTTTGTGCGCGATTTTTTGCTTGGAATAGCAAGTGACGAAGTTGATATTGCAACCTCAGCATCACCCGATCAAGTTGAAGCACTCTTCCCTAAAACTGTTGCCATTGGTAAAGCCTTTGGTGTAGTTCTTGTTCTCTTTGAGGGAGAGTCTTTTGAAGTGGCAACATTTCGCAAAGATCATGACTATGTTGACGGAAGACATCCCCAATCAATAGATTTTTCTTCTCCAGAAAAAGATGCGCAGCGGCGTGATTTTACAATTAATGGAATGTTTTATGATCCACTAACTGAAGAAATCCATGACTATGTTGAAGGACAAAAAGATCTAAAACACCATATTATTCGTGCAATTGGAAATCCACAAGAGCGGTTTGCTGAAGATCGATTACGAATGATGCGTGCTGTTCGCTTTGCTGCACGTCTTGGATTTCGTATAGAAGAGAAGACCCAAGAGGCTATTATCAAACATGCCAATACTCTTTTCCCCTCTGTATCTATGGAGAGAATCTGGCAGGAGTTCACAAAAATGTCAGCAGCACCCCGCTTTGACCAAGCGATCACTATGCTCCATCGTTTTGGACTTTTACAAGCCATTTTTCCTCAACTTTCCAAAATACCTCTAGAAGAGGTTCAAGCACGCATGACCTCTCTTCCAGAAGGGTGCCCTACAATTATCTATCTCATAGAATTGCTTCCAGGTGAAGGGGTGAAGCTTTGTTACTACCTCAAAACATCTAATTCAGATGTAAAATTAGTAGAATATTTTCAATCAAATCCACAAGATCTAGTCGATTGGACCTACTACTATGCACACGAATTTGCCCCACTATGGCTAAAGGTCATGCAGAAGAAAAATCCAGATTCTATTGAAGAGCATAAAGAGAGACAAAAGCGCCTTAAAAAGCATATCCAGCGAATTCAAAAGAAGACGCCACTTGTCACTGCAGCACTCTTAAAAGAACACGGGATTAAGCCTGGAGCCCCTATGGGGATATTATTGAAACAAGCAGAGCGAATTGCAATTACAGAAGACATCAATGAAACTGAAGACGTCCTCAAAAGGCTTAACCTATCCAATTCATAATAAGAAGGCCTATTACGCACTTGCAACAATAGACTTTTTATTGAAGGCGCTTCCTATCCGGAAAAATTTTGTTATCCCCCCTCCCAAAAAAATTCTCATTGTAAACCTAGCCCATCTAGGTGATGTGATTCTGACAACAACTCTTCTTAAACCAATCAAAGAGGCTTTTCCAACTGTTGAAATTGGGATGTTGATTGGGAAATGGTCTCATCCTGTGATTGAAAAACACCCACTTATCAATCACATCCATCACCTCAATCACTGGAAAAATGATCGTAGTAAAAAAAAAGAGTATTGGAAAAAAAAAGAGTATTGGAAGATGCGCTCCAAGGTGCTAAAGGAGCTCAAAGAGTATGATGTGGCAATAGATTGTTCATTTCATTTTCCAAATTCAGCCCCACTATTGTGGCAAGCTGGTATTCCAACACGTATTGGCTTTATAAGCGCGGGATTTGGTCCTTTATTGACTCACTCTCTTCCTTGGCAATCTGATGCTAGATCTGCCGTGCTCTCTTTTTTTTCGCTTCTGCAATTTTTGGGAATTGATGGAAAACCTTCTAAACCCTATCTTCCACCCGTTCAATCAATGGACAAAGACAAAGATTATATTGTGATTCATATGGGAGCTGGAGATCCTTTAAAACAGTGGACCAGATCAAAGTGGCGCGATCTTGCACAGCGACTCAACTCTCGACTAATTTTTACAGGGCATGGCACAAAAGAGATGGAGGCGATTGAATGGGTTATTCAAGGCCTTCCCAATGCTGAAAATTATTGCAACAAACTCTCATGGAGTGATTTCGTCGCTTGTATTCAAGGAGCTGATCTTCTCATTAGTGTAGATACAAGTGCAGGACATGTTGCCGCAGCTGTAAACATTCCAGCTGTACTTCTTTTTACTGGAATAAATCCGATTGAAATTTTTCGCCCTTATGGGGAAAATATTCATGTACTCACAAAAAAAATGCCTTGCTCTCCTTGTTTTCGAGGATGCTCTACTGCTGCCTGCATCAAAGGGATCACTGTTGATGAGGTAGTGAAAACAATTAGGGCTCTTCCAACTTTTCTAGATATAGTCGATTAAATTTAGATTGATATTTTATGGTTGCGCCAAAGCCCCGCGGTTTAATGATCCCAAGTCGGTTAATATTA
>CAMAUB010000011.1 GCA_945861315.1 Chlamydia trachomatis | reverse complement strand
TCTTTTTGTTAGCTCTGTATGTTTTGTAACTAACAAGCTACCACAAGAGGACCAATATTTTTTATTTTTTCGCGCTAACTCTCTAAAAAACCTATCTTACCATTGAATTTTGCAACCGCCTCTATATTGTGGAACGTCAGTCCAGTTTTCTTACTGCGCGGATGTTTGCCTCGACCGAAACTTTCTTTATTACCGCTCTCGCCTTTCGGTTCTTTCCCGGAATTTTCTAAACCACCAGGAGGTAGTTTGGGACGTGGGGACGTGCCCTTGAGTCGAGCAATTTCATCTCTAAGTGTTTGATTCTAGACACGCAGCTCAGCATTGGCTTGTAGAGCCATGCTTTCGCTACAGTAGCGCGCAGAGAGGTTTGTTCGCTGCGTAATAAAGCGAGTTCCTTTTGAAGGTTGGAACAATCACAACATTGAGAGGAGTCGGCTTTGGTCATTTCATTGCTTCCAGCAAAAGCAACAACTATATGACAAGTAAAAATTAAAATGAACTTATTTTTTAGGCGACTTGGAAGATTTCTTTGCCCATGAAATCGAGGTAAACGGGGCCCCGTTTCGGGGTGTTTACCTCAAGTTTATGAGCACTTGCCTTTTTGCAAAAAAAAAAGTCTACTAATTTACAAAATATTAATACTCTGCTAATATTTTGCTTTAATATACTCTAAATAAAAGGAATTTTTTTATGATAACTAATATGGCTACTATTAATGCACCAACACATCACAACCTTCGCCAAGAAAATGCGCGTGCTAGTGACTCGCTCATCTCAGCACTTGCACTCGCCACACTTACTATAATTGGCTTTGCTCTAGCGGCGTACTTTGGAGCCTTTGGAGTTGGTTCGGCAGGCTCAATAGCATGCTACATTGGAGGGGGAATTGCTGGCTTAGGTTTGATTGTTGCTACTGCCTTACGTTGCATTGGGGGTTCTAAACTTCATGATGTTCATGAGACAAGCGATAGCGATAGCAGTGTAGAGTCAGTTGGTAGCGATAGCATTGTAGCAGCGCCAGTTGGTAGCCATAGCGATAGCGGTGTAGCAGCGCCAGCTGGTAGCCATAGAGATAGCGGTGTAGCAGCGCCAGCTGATGGTAGCGCCAGCATTGTAGCAGCGCCAGCTGGTCGCGATAGCCCTGGTAGTAGTGCCACAGCTGATAGCACCAGTAAGGGGCATTTCTTTGAAACGAGGCCTGTTTTTAGGCCATTGTTATTTGGGGGCTCCTGGTTTGTGAAGCCTCTGCAACTAGCGCCAGCGCCAGTGTCAGTGTCAGCAGGACAAGAAGATATGAATGCAGTGGACTAGAGATCGAGTCATAAGCTAGAAACAGAGGCTAGTGTGCACCACCAGGTGAATAAAACCTGGGAGCACTCTAGCGCATTGAGCAGCGGGTCGCATGCAGGCCGCCTGTGGCTTCATTCCGGATTTAATCGACTATAATTTAGTCCTGACTTTGACAGTTTCTAATTTATAGTGCCGCTATTAAATATCTTAGATCGAAAAATTTAGACACAGCATGTCGTTTCAATATATATATTCATTCAAGCTCAAGCCCTTGGATGAGCCTTGTCATAAACTTCTTTTTTAAGCCGGGTAGAGACATGAGTATAAAGGGTTGTTGTGGAAAGAGAGCTATGGCCTAGAAGGAGTTGAATCGTTTTTAAATCCATCCCATTTTCAAGCCAGTGTGTTGCAATTGTATGGCGAATTGTATGTGGTGTAACCTTTCCGGCTAGGCCACTTGCAGTAAGGTGTTTGTCAAATTTCCTGTCGACAGAGCGCGTTGAGAGGCGTGTCCCATTTCGATTAAGAAAGATTGCCTTAGAATCAACCTCTGCCAAATGCCCCTCGCAGCTTTTATGGCGTTGCTCATGGTCTAGATAGGAAACAATCCAATCGGCCGCATTTTTAGTGATTGGAATAATGCGTTCCTTTTTACCTTTTCCAAGCAATCGGATGACCAGCCCTCTTATATCGACATCGGTGCGATTTAACAAGACAAGCTCACTAACGCGTAAACCGGAGCTGTAGAAAAGCTCCATGATACACCGATCTCGAAACCCCAAGTAATGGCTTATGTCTGGTTGATCAAAAAGATGTTGAACCTGGTCAAAGTTCAAAGAGAGAGGAATGCGCTTATCAAGCTTTGGACTCTCAATGAGTTCAAGTGGGCTTTGTTGAACAAGTCCTTGCAGCATGCAAAACTTAAAAAAAGAACGCAGAGAAGAGAGGCGGCGCACAATTGTTCGTTTTTTTACATCGAGGTTGGCCATAAAAGTGCGGATCACTTGCCGATCAATCTGGTGAAAAGAGAGAAGGTCATCATAGCGGCGATCTCGATCTTCGTACTCTTGCATATAAGAAATCTTTTCTGGTAGTGCCTCTGCGCTACAATGTTGCTGTTTTAGAAATTGCAAGAGGGCATTGAGATCGATTGCATAATTGCGCACTGTATGTTCGGAAGCATTTTTCACACTTCTAAGATATTCAAGAAAATCATAAGCAGCTTTAATCAACACACCACCTAGTATCAACTTGATTTTTTTTTTATCAAGTCATTAATCTTCCAAATCAGAATCAGATAAGGGCTCAGGTGGTGTACTAAGTTGTAAAATAGAGCTGATAACCATAGTTGTTTTATAAGCAGCATCGTCAACACTAAGAACATTTTCAAGTACTCTTGAGACATTTGGAATAAGATGGATCTGAACATGCTCAGATGCGTAGGGAGCAAGATAGGGGAGAGTCTCTGCAGAGCAAGTCATAAGAATAAGACGCCTACAAGAGAAAATGTGGCGGCTTTCGGCTCGTCTATGCATTTGGGTGTAAGAAAAATGGCTTTGCGAAGAGTCAGATCGCAGCTGTGTTAAGCAGAGGTCAATCAACTGAGTCAATCTATGAACTTCCTGTAAATCTTCAACGCATTGAGGTCTCTGTGGAAGTTGCTCAAGTAAATGATTCCACGTTTGTTGAGTGTTAACTAGTTCTTGGAGAAACTCTTGTATTATTTCAACAGCACTCATTAAGTGGCGAAAAAAAAATCTAATATCCTCAGGAGGTTGATCATCAATTGTAATTGATGGTCGTTCCAGGGTCTCGGCTATCTCGCCAAGCCAGCTAATTATGTGTGTTAGCTTAGAAAAAAAGGAAGGAGATTGGGGGAGGGCTTGCCTATGCATATGAAAGATAGCCAAAAGAGGAAAATGCATATTCTTCAAAAGCTCAGATCCACGAGAGATCTGTATAACGGCACTTTTAAGCGGAATGATGAATTCATCAAGTAATGTTCTAAAACTTGCTTCTCTCATTATAGGTGGTTGGCCGATGCGTGCAATAAGTTTTGGAATATCTGCAAGGGTTAAGGGAGAAGGGAAATAATGTTTTCCAGTTGCAGCTTTTATCCCTATTTCTATGAGCCTTTGGTTTTCAACGCGACTTGGACTCGGTAAGCCTTGAAAGGGACGTGTTGTGCACAAATTTGGCAAGCGCAGTTCTAATGTGGCCCGTAAAATAGTTGCTCTTATACACCCATTTTCACAAATCGGAACAATAAGGTCACATCTGTCGAATGGAGATGGAGAGTTTTTCAATACAAAAAGTCTACATTGTAGAAGATTTTGCAAGAAATAATCATAGGGGGCACATTCTCTTTCTCTATAGATCTGCTGCATAGTTGACACGTCAAGTGCCATGACCCTTTTTGCTGTAACATAGACGCCTTT
Organism: Chlamydia trachomatis; assembly: GCA_945861315.1. Taxonomy (GTDB): domain Bacteria; phylum Chlamydiota; class Chlamydiia; order Chlamydiales; family JAAKFR01; genus JAJACK01. The sequence goes on along the minus strand of CAMAUB010000011.1, from coordinate 12,420 downwards.
AAGGCTTACTAGGCAGTTTTCATGATGAACTTGAACAGCATCTCGGCACTGTGACATCAATGAAGTTGCTATCATCATGCTCTATCCATTTGTAGGAAAAGGGAATACTTTGAGATCTTCGGCAACATCGACGTTTGGAAAGATTTCTTCTGCTTCACTTTTAAATTCATTTATATTGAGGTAACGGGCAGAAAAGTGGGTCAAGATTAACCTCTCAACACCAGCTTCCTTAGCAATAGTGGCGGCCTGCTTTGCAGTCAGATGATAGTGTTCGCGTGCAAGTTTTTTATGCATTTCAAGATAGGTGCTCTCACATAGCAGAATTTTTGCACCGCGTGCAATATCAATAGCATTTTGGCAGGGGAGTGTATCACTTATCACTGCAACAGCATCTCCTTTGCGGATCCAACTCACTTCTTCAAGACGTGTAGTTTTCCCCTCTAATGTGATCTCTTCATGTTTAATCAAATCGCGTATAAGTGGCCCTTTGATGCCAGCGGCAAGCAACTTATCTTGGTCAAATTTGATTCGATCAGGTTCTGTGATACGCCATGCAATCGTATCAACTCCATGCTCTAGGAAGGTAGCTTCAATGCAAAACTTCCCGTCATCATGGACAAGGCCAGCTTTTAAAACGGGGTGCTCAATAACTTTGGTTGTTTCGTGGTAAATTGTTCCGTAGCGAAGGCGATCAAAGTATTTCTTTCCACTAGCTGGATAGTAGCAATGAATTTCATGATTAACTTTGTCAAGATTAAGACGCATGAGCATCGAGCCAAGTCCAAGGCAATGATCGCCATGAAAATGGCTGACAAAGATACGTGTGACAACGGGTGGGGCAATATTTGCAAAAATAAATTGACGCTGCGTCCCTTCGCCTGGATCGAAAAGAAGTCCTTCCTCATTCCAACGAATTAGGTAAGCTCCATGGTTACGCCGACGTGTCGGCTGTTGGCTCGAAGAGCCTAAGATTGTTAAGTCACGAACACTCATGGGGAGGGAGTATACTTCAAGTTAGGTATAAATGGCAAGAAGCTGAGAGCCGCCATGAGCGCGAAGAGAACAAATAAGGAAGATAGGGATTACTGTTGAGCAAAGAATTCCAACACCCATCATTGGGTGGACTTTTTGATAAAATCCAAGGGTCATTAAAACAATGCCGATCACACTTAAAAAGCAGACCGCAAATATAGCAACGCGTGTTGCTATGTCATAGCGTGTTTGCCATGGCTGGCTGATCTTTGCAACTATTTTTTGGGAAGGGTAGAGACCACACGTTTGTAAGCAGTTCATTTGACCGGGCTCCTCTCGCGCAGAGCAAAAACGCGGCGCATCCGTCCCATGATATAGCCAACTAGCGCACCAGTTAAGTGTGCTGTATTGGCAATGCCAACATTGAGCTCGAAGGTTCCTACAGTTTGCATAAAAAAGAAGATGAGTTGTAGAAGAAACATGCCAACAACAAAAATCCCCAAAAAGATCAGGGTGAAACGATGGAGCAAATAGCCCTCCCAAGGAGCAATTTGTTGACGCGCCCAGATAAAGGCAGCCATTCCACACACAATGCCAGATAAGCCCATGAAAAAAGGGCCACTCATCAAGTACTGACCTACATTTGTTGTAATGCCCAGGACTAGAATCAATCCTAAGTAGCGCAAAGATCCGATGCGAAATTCAATTTGATTTCCTAAGAGAATAAACCACAGAATATTGAAGAAGATGTGCAGGAAATCAAAATGGAGCAGAGCTGGGGTAAATAAACGCCATACCTCTCCTTTAGCAATATCACCAAAAAGAGGGCCACTATAGTTAATGGGAGCGGGTTTGCCTTGGAAAAAAAAGATGATGCGGTCATAAATTCCCATCCAATTTGGCAGTGTCTTTAATTTGGTAATGAGTGCTTTGGCTTGAGCAGAAGGGGCTTTTTTCTCTTCGATATCTTTAGCTGTATAAGCTGTTAGGAGTTGATCGCGCATTAGAAAATAAGTGGGGTAGTCAAAAACCATCACACGTTCAACAGGGGAGAGAACAGGAGCTGCTATAATTCCAGGAATAGTAGGTGGGTTGACAGAGTGTTCCCGTCCAAGTTGTGCCCAGAAAAAAAGGCCAATCACGATGATTAAAATGAGAACTGAGATGGGTCCATAAGGGGCCGCGGAAAGAAAGCGGCTGCGACGACGGGTAGCCTCGGGAGCTATACATGCCTCTTCTTCCTCTATTTTAGTTACTTGAGAAGATTTTTCAAAGTGTGATTTAAAAAGTGGGTCTGATGGATTTATTTGGTAATTATTATAGATCTCTTGAGCTTTATCAACCATATCTTCTTCAAAAACCCAAATGCGATAGTGTAGCTTATGATGGGTTGAAGGGGGAATTTCCTCGCACTCATTTTCAATCCCTTGTCCCGTTAAGTAGAATGAAAATTCAAAGGGGTTTTCCTTCGACTCTTCGGGTGAGATGGTACAAATCAGACGCATGTTATTACCTTTTTGATTACATCGGATGTTGCCAAACCAGGAATTCTATCCACAAGGTGGAGTTTTGCCCCTACCTTTTTGACAATATCGGCTTCAATACAACTCTCTCCATATTCAACCCCATTCACATGAACGTCAGGTTGAACTGTTTGAATTAGGCAACGGGGGTCCGTTTCATCAAACCATGTCACATAGTCGACAAACTCAAGTGCAGTAACCATCTCAATTCGATATGGAAGAGAGATGATGGGTCTGTTTGCCCCCTTGTACGCTCTAATTGACGCATCGCTATTTAAGGCGAGAAGTAAAATATCAGCTGTTTGAGCAGCCTCATAAATCATATAAAGGTGTCCAGCATGTAGCAGATCAAACGAACCATTGAGTGTTGCAATACTCTTCCCTTCCTCTCTCCAAGTTTGCACACGCTCTTTGAGCTCTTTTGGATTGACAACTTTCTTTTGACTATACTCTTTCCAACTCATCAATCGATCTCCGGGAAGGCAATTCGATACACTTCATCGTAATGTTCAACAAAATGGACTTCAAGATGCTTTTTTAGAAAGTTTGGAAGCTCTTCATAATCACGTAGATTATCTTTTGGAAAGATTAAAATTTCTAAACCGCTACGCTTGGCAGCAATCAATTTCTCTCGGATTCCACCTACAGCCAAAATTCTACCGGTCAAAGTGAGCTCGCCTGTCATTCCCAAATTATCTAACACTGGAACATTGAGAAGAAGAGAGAGCAAAGCTGTCACCATTGTGGAGCCAGCGGAAGGACCATCTTTTGGTGTTGCTCCCTCAGGGATGTGAATGTGTACCTGAGACTTTTCAAAGAAGGTGTGTCCTGGAGCATATTTATGAATCTCACTATTGAGATAGCTCCATGCAATCTGAGACGACTCTTTCATGACATCACCCACTTGACCAGTCAACATCATTCCTGTTCTCTCAGCAGAGACTTTGATCGTCTCGATATAGAGTGTTGCACCGCCAAGAGAGGTCCATGCAAGTCCAGTTGCCACGCCAATTGGAGTACGCTCATAAAAGCGATCGGTCAAGAAAATTGGCTTGCCCAAATAATTAACTAAAGATTCTTTGTTGATGTGCCACTTATCTGTTTTGCGTCTCCCCTTATCTTTTTCGCGTACAAGTTCAAGTGCGACACGGCGAAAAATCTTTTTGATATTATTCTCAAGTGTTCTCACTCCCGCTTCACGTGCATAGCCGTTGATAATTGCGCGCAATGCTTCTGTTGTATAGCCGACATCTGTTGATTTCAATCCCATATCCTTGCGAGAGCGGGGAATCAAATATTTCTTTGCGATCTGCACCTTTTCTTCCATGATATAGCCAGATAAACGTAAGATTTCCATTCTATCGAGTAAGGGCTCAGGAATTGTGTCGAGCATGTTGGCGGTGACGATGAAGAGGACATTTGAAAGATCAAGACGTACATCGAGATAGTGGTCTAAAAAGTCTTTGTTTTGTTCAGGGTCAAGGACTTCAAGTAGAGCTGCTGCAGGATCTCCCTGATAGCTAGCTCCCATCTTGTCCACCTCATCGATCATAATAACCGGATTCATTGTCTTCGACTGCTTGAGCGCTTGAACTAACTTCCCTGGCATCGCACCAATATAAGTTCGTCTATGTCCTTTGATCTCAGCCTCATCACGCATTCCACCTACTGAAAAACGGAAAAACTTTCGGTTGAGTGCACGCGCAATACTTTTGCCTACACTTGTCTTTCCAACACCTGGAGGGCCGACTAAACAGATGATGCTTCCCTTCAATCCATTGGTCAACTTTCCAACAGAGATCAATTCCAAAATTCGCTCTTTAATTTCATCAAGACCGTAGTGATCTTTATGTAAAATTGCTTCTGCTTTTATAAGGTCATGTCGCTCTTTGCTAAACAAGCCCCAAGGAATAATTGTCAACCAATCAAGATAGTTGCGGCAAACAGAGTATTCAGCAGACATTGAATCAAGAGAACCGAGTTTATCAAGCTCATCTTGAATAGTTTCCATGATGTCACTTGGTACGTCCAATTTACGCAGACGTGCTTCAAACTTTTCAATATCAATAGAACGCTCTTCTTTTTCAATCCCAAGCTCTATCTTGATTGTCTTCAACTGCTCGCGAAGGAAATATTCCTTTTGACTCTTTGTAATTGTCGCTTCAATTTTTTGGTTGATTGAACTTTGCAGACGGCTTAAGTCTAGCTCTTTTTTTAATAGGTTGAGGGCAATATCAATGCGTGATTGAATTTCAAAAGCTTCAAGGACTTGCTGAAGTTCTTCTCTTGTTGCTGTTGTTAGAGCAACAGCAAAATCAGCTAATTTCCCCGGTTCTGTAAAATCCGAATGCCCCAAAAAGATTTGCAGCTCTTCTTTGAAAAGAGGATTGAGTTTCAATAACTCTTTAATCACCGAAATAATGTTGATTGAATACGCCTTTAGCTCTTCAGTAATCTCGCGCTCATCAGGATGGTAGCTCATCTTCGCTTTCAAATATTTAGACTTACGTGGTTGCTCAATCTGAAGACGCTCTTCCATATTGAGAACGATTTGCGCACCACCCCCATCCATCGGGATAATTCGTAAAATGCGCGCTAAAACACCAACTTTGTTAAGTCCTTTAAAACCAATCTTATTAATGTTAACATTTTCTTTCTTTGTCAAAACAAGAGCGACATACTTCTTCTCTTGCTTGGCAATCGTTTTTAAAACCTCATAAAAAGGACCAGGCTCAATGATGACAGGTGCTGCCATCCCCGGAAAAAAGGGACGTCGATTCAAGGGCAGGACAAATAGCTCACTTGGATAATGTTTCTCAGCAAAAGGAACCTCATCATGAGAACTCTCTTCGATAGCCTCATGAAGCTGTTCCTCTAGTGTTTCGTGAAAATGATGTGGTTCTGGATGTTCCAATTTATGTCCTTTCTTCTGTCAAATTCGACCAGTCTATCAAAACTGATCCAAAAGATGCAAGGAACGTGATTTCACTTCTACCTTATTATAAGAATATCATATAATTTATTATTGTTATTCTTAATTTTAGGTTTATGTCTCTCTTAATTATAGATACTAGTACAGAGAAATCTCAGGTAATTCTTGCCCAAGATGTTGAGACTTTTGAGGTGAAAAAGCTTCCTTCCGGTTTTAAGAGCTCTCATCTGTTAGTTTCGACCATTGAGTCCTTTTGTCAAGATTTTGATAAAATTGCAATCACCTCAGGACCAGGATCTTACACAGGGATTCGTGTTGCTCAAGCGGTAGCTAAAGGTCTTGCATTTCCTAAGAAATTGCCCATCATTGAATTATGTTCTTTAGTTGGCTTTATCCCTCCTATGCCGGGGCGCTACCTCTCATTAATAGATGCCAGGGGGGCTGGTGCCTATATTCTTCTGCAGGAGCTTAAAGAAGGCAAAATCACCCAACTAGGCTCCCCTGAACTTGTTACATTAGAGGAGCTGCCCATGCATCTCTTTACTTGTAAAGGAGTTGTAGGACCAAATTTGACCCGTTTTGATCTGCTTTCATGCCACGAAACCTATGCCGACCCCGTACAGTTAGTTAAATTCGCTCTAGCCAAAATATAAAATTTTAAATTTAATCAACTATAAAGGGAGCGGGCTTTAACGACTGGCCTCTTCTTTTTCTATTGAATTCTTAGGAATTTCTTGGTATAATCCCCCTACTGTAATCAAACAATAAAAGGAATTTTATGCCGAATGTGAAAGTGCGTATGGGAGAATCGATTGAAAAAGCTCTTAGAGTACTGAAGAAAAAACTTGATAAAGAAGGAGTCATGAAGTCTGCTAAAGCAAACAGATACTACGATAAACCTTCTGTGAAGAAACGCGCTAAATCAAAAGCTGCTGCTAAATACCGAACTAAGTAAGATGCAAGATACAATGGATTATTATAACACGCTTGGGATCTCAAAGACAGCTTCTGTTGATGAGATTAAGAAGGCTTATCGGAAAATGGCTGTGAAGTATCATCCCGATAAGAATCAGGGAGATGCTAGCGCTGAGGCCAAATTTAAAGAGGTTTCGGAGGCGTATGAAGTGCTTTCGGATCCAAAAAAGCGTGAGATGTACGATCGCTATGGCAAAGAGGGTGTGCATGCAGGCGCCTCTGGTGCCCCTGGTGGTGGATTTGGATCAATGGATGACGCGCTTCGCACATTCATGGATGCTTTTGGCAGCGGAGGTGGTGGCGGATCGATGTTCGACTCCTTGTTTGGTGGGGGAGCAGGCGGCTCTCCAAGCGGTAGTTACGTGCAGCAAGGTGCAAGTAAGAAGGCGACGATCACGCTCTCATTTGATGAGGCGGCAAAAGGGGTTGAAAAAGAGCTTGTTGTTACCAATCTTAAAACGTGTGGAACATGTCAGGGAAGGGGAGCTGCTTCTGCTTCTGATATCCAACAATGTGCCCGTTGTGGTGGTGCTGGTCAAATGTTTCAAACGAGGGGATTTTTCAGTATGTCTTCCCCTTGTCCAAATTGTTCTGGGACGGGGCAGACGATCAAAAACCCATGTGCAAGCTGCCGCGGCTCTGGACTTGTAAAAGAGAAACAACACGTAAAAGTTCCGATCCCTGCTGGAATTGACAGTGGAATGCGCTTAAAGATGAGCGGCTATGGCGATGCTGGCGCACAGGGAGGTCCTGCTGGAGATCTATTTGTCTTCGTCAATGTCGCTAGTCATCCAATTTTTCAAAGAGAAGGTGATGATCTTTTACTTGACTTGCCAATTGGTTTTGCAGAAGCAGCACTAGGAGCCAAGAAAAAGATTCCAACGCTCACTGAGCAGTGTATCGTGACGATTCCTGAAGGAACGCAGAGTGGAAAAGTTTTTCGTGTACGTGGAAAGGGATTCCCGAACGTACATGGACGTGGTAGGGGTGATTTGCTTGTAAGAGCAATTGTAGAGACTCCAACTCATTTGACGGAAATACAAAAAAAGATGCTCAATGATTTTGGAGATACAGAAGGTGTTGACAACATGCCACAGAAAACAGGGTTTCTAGATAAGGTCAAAAGCTTTTTTGGGGGATAAAAAATGCGAAAAACTGACTTAAATATTTCAACAGCGCAAGCGCTTGAAGTGTTAAGGTTGATGCTAATTTCTCGTCGTACAGATGAGAAGATGGCGAAACTTGTGAAACAGAATAAAGGGGGAACCTTTCAGCTAGCTGCCACTGGCCATGAGCTAGTTGGGACAGTCTGTGCAAAGGCTCTTGTTGCTGGTAAAGACTGGAGCTGTCCCTATTACCGTGATCAACCGTTTGCCATCGCCTTAGGAGCTAATCTAGTTGAACTTTTCGGCGTCTTTCTAGGGCGGGCTACCAAGAATCACTCTTCAGGGAGGATGATGCCCTACCACTTCTCTGATAAAGAGCTTCGTATCCTCTGTCAATCCTCTGTTGTAGGAAGTCAATTTCTTCATGCGACGGGGTGCGCCTGGTCGATCAAGCATGCAGGTAGAGATGAGGTCGTCTACGTCTCAGCAGGAGATGGAGCAACGTCTCAAGGTGATTTTCATGAGGCTCTCAATTTCTCTTCGATTCACCGCCTTCCTGTTATTTTTGTCATCCAAGATAATGCAATGGCGATCTCTGTTCCAAAAAGTGAGCAAACATCGGGCGGTTCGATTGCCAAAATGGCAGGGGGTTATACTGGTCTTTCTGTTTACGATTTAGATGGAACTGACTACGAAAAAATCCACTTTGCAATGGAAGCTGCTGTGGAAAAAGGACGTAGTGGATCAGGTCCTAGCCTAATTGTTGCCCATGTCCCACGTCTTGCTGCACACAGCAATAGTGATGATCCACGCAAGTATCAAGATAATTTCCAAGAAGAGCAACTCCCCGATCCAATTGAGCGTTATCAAACATGGCTCATTGAGATGAAGCTCGCTACAAAAGATGACCTGACAAGGCTTGAAAAAGAGGTTTTCGCTCTTGTAGAAGAGGCTGCTGTAGCCGCAGATCTGCTTCCCTACCCTCCAAAAGGAAGTGCAGCTCAACACGTTTTTGCTCCCTATGAGCCACCAATTGTAGCTGAGGGGCTTGTTCTCTCTGATGAGAAGATCACTCTGGTGGATGCGCTTAACCATGCGCTTGTTGAAGAGATGGAAAAAGATCCTTATGTCGTTGTCTTTGGACAAGATGTTGCCTATGGAAAGGGGGGAGTCTTTGGTGTGACGCGTGGCTTAACTGAAAAATTTGGAAAAGAGCGCTGTTTTAATACTCCACTTGCTGAATCCACCATTATCGGAGCGGCCATCGGCATGTGTATGGACGGCTTGCACAAGCCTGTTGCGGAGATACAATTTGCCGACTATCTCTGGACTGGAATCAATCAACTGTTTAATGAGGCAGCAAGTATTCACTACCGCTCAAATGGAGAGTGGGAAGTGCCGATTACTATTCGGATGCCTTATGGTGGTTATATCCAAGGTGGACCTTACCATTCACAAAGTATTGAAGGCTTTTTAGCTCATTGCCCAGGTTTAAAGATTGTGATTCCAAGTAATGCTGCCGATGCTAAAGGACTTTTAAAGACGGCGATTCGTGATCCAAACCCTGTTATCTTCCTTGAGCATAAAGGGCTTTACAGACAGCAAAAATTTGTTGCAAGAAAAGAGCCTACCCAAGACGTGCTCATTCCATTTGGCCAAGCTAAAGTGGTTCGTGAAGGAACAGATATCACTGTTGTTGCCTACGGCATGATGGTCATGATGGCAATTGATGCTGCTGAAAAGCTTAGTTATGAAGGGATCTCTGTAGAAGTGATCGATCTTCGAACGATTGTTCCACTTGATATCAATACAGTGCTTGACTCAGTGAAGAAGACGGGTAAACTTATCATTGCTCATGAAGCAGTTCTTAACTGTGGATTTGGAGCTGAAATCGCAGCGCGCATTGCAGCTGATGGATTTGAGCATCTTGATGGCCCAATTCGACGCGTTGCTGCTCTAGACTGCGCTGTTCCATACAGCAAGCCTCTTGAAACAGAGATGTTGCCCCAAACAAGTGAGCTTGAAGCAGAAATTAGAGATTTGGCTAAGTACTAAATGTATAGAGATTCAAAAGTTCTCTTTCATGGTGATCGTATCGATGTCATATCAGCAGAATTCGATCATCCCAAAGGCGGGGTGATGCGACGAGAGATCGTTGATCATCCTGGCGCTGTCTGTATACTTGCTATGCTCGACAAAGAAACCGTTATTTTGATCCGCAACAGACGTGAAGTTATTGGTAAAACTCTTTGGGAGCTACCAGCAGGCACATTGGAGCGTGGTGAAGCACTAGAGCAATGTGCCAAACGTGAGCTCATTGAAGAGACAGGCTACGAAGCTCACCAGATTACTTTTTTGCTCGATTTTTATACAACTCCAGGTTTTTGCAATGAGATACTCTATAGTTTTTTAGCAGAAGATCTTACCTATGTTGGACAAAATCTTGATGAGACAGAAGAGATTGAAGTTTTCCAAGTTCCTTTTAAGCGATCACTTGAGATGATTAAAAACCGAGAGATCGTCGATGTAAAAACGATCGCCACTCTTCTATACAAAGCCCAATTATCCCAATAAGTGTCACCAAAGATGTCATCAACCAAAGAGGCATCTGCTCAATATACAATGCACCATAGCTATGCTCAGTTAAACCTAGAATAGCTTCTGTAAAATAGTCTGCAATTGGAAAAAGTGGCAAAAGAGCTAGAGCTACGCTTGTCAAGAAAGGAAAAAAGAGATTGTAGATCAACCCAATTGGAGAAAAAGTGTGGAAATGGTAGAGCAAAAGAGGGAGCAGGGCAATGTTGACACCAAGTGTAAGAGCAGCAAGCTCTCTAAAAAATGCGGTCAGCAAATAACCCGCTTGTATGAGGTAGTTGTGCCGTGTCACCTCAAAAAGAGTTGGTTTGGGCAAAAGATAGCAAAGAGCTTGCTCAATTGGTCTCATAAAGATTAAAAGCCCTGCAGTTGCCATAAAAGAGAGTTGAAACCCAACTGTCAAGCTAGAATAAGGATCGATGAGTAGTGCAACAAAAAGAGCGACTCCAAGCGTATTGAGTGCATAGGGTTTTTTCTCAAGAAGCTCCCCTCCTAAATAAACCATCATAAAGATCCAAGCACGAAGTAATGAGGGGGTGTTGCCGATAAATAGTGCATAGAGCGTCATCAAAACCATCAAAACAACAATCTCTATCTTGCGCGGAAGAATATGGCTCAAAACGTGGTGCAACAAAAAGACCAAAATTCCAAAATGAAACCCTGAGATAGCAAGCAAGTGTAAAAGCCCAAGATCACTAAACGCAAGCCGCATCTCTAAATCTTCAAGCTCACCAGTCAAGAGTCCTGCAATGAAGGTGGCCGAGCGCTTATGTGCAAAGAGGCGGTGGATTTTTTGTATCACTGCCTGCTTTGATTCATAGCGCCAGTTAGCAAGTGAAAAACTACGCTCAATTGGCTCAAGCGTTGTTGGTTTGAAGGAAGTGTTTGATTTCCAACTTCCAACTACATGGTAGTGGTGACTCGCATTGAGAGGTTCTTTGACGGAAATCGTGCAGTTGTTTCCTCCAAGCTTTCCTCGATAGATCCATGAGTAGTTGTAGTGGATCGATTGAATCCTAAATGTTCCCTCCTCAACTTTTTTATAAAAATTCTGCGTCACAAAAAGTGGAAGAAGAAAAAGAAAAACAAATAAGGGAGTGCTCTTAGCTCTTGTCGCAATTAGAAAAGGAAGAGGCATAAGTGCCCAGGCAGAGCAGAGGCTAAAGAGAGTTCCGCATAGATAAGGTAATGCAATCTGTAGAGCGGGGGCGCGATTCCAAATAAAAAATGATTTCATAGAAACGAACGATCATATTAAATAGACCTTTATGAGTGAAGAAGCTTCCAGACATTTTCCTCCAGATCGTGCAAATGAGATGTTCTATAAGATACTTCCGCTGCATGAAGAGCGTGATATTAATTGGGATGAGATTGTATCAAAAATTCCCCACATGCCCCGTGGTTGGTTTGAATTAAGTCAGCTAAGTGCTGAAGATCGTGTTGAGTTTACTCGTGCCTTTTGGTTTTCTAAGCTCCCTTTTGATGGGCTAGCAGGTCGTCTACAAGAGAGGCTTGAAGCCTTTTTTGAAGAGGTAGAAAATGTTGAAGTTTATGCTACTCAGACAGAGGCAAACCAACCTTTTGATGTCCACATGATCTATACCCTTAAAGACTCTATGGGCTTCTTTCAAGGAGCGCCTGCTGCTCATCGAGAAAATATCGAAAATCTCCAAAAACAATTTCCAACAGTTACCCTCCCCCCTGACTACATTGCTTTTCTTGAAATCCACGATGGCTTTAGCAAATATACAGATACTGGTGTGATTAAATCGCGCGACATGCCCCAGATCTATCGCCGCTTCCAACAAATTCTTAAAGACGAAGTGCTCATCCGTCCAGACTCGCAAATAATTAAACCAGAGAGCCTTTTTCCTTTTTATGAATCATTTGGCCTTCACTGCTACCAGTGCTTTTATGCCGACTGGTATGTTGAAAACGAAATGGGCAACGTCTATTTTTCAGAACATGATCGTACAATTAGCAACTTTCTAGACACTGCTCGCCTTGAAGAAAACCTTGCCTTTTCAACATTCATTGCTTGGCTGCTCTTCTATCTCGAAGATATTTGGCATCTATAGTGGAGAATTAATAACCCGAGTTTCGGATTTTCTGATGACAAGCCCGAGGCTTTGACGCGGTGAAAATTATCATTCCAGATTTAATCGACTATATATACTCATCCAAGCTGAATCTGAGAATTTAAACAGCAGCAAATTTAATCGTATTGAGCCGAATACGTTGGAAATTGTCAGTAATTCTCGATGCTAATTCATTTTTTATTTTTGGTATCTCTTCAAAAAAGAACCCCCTGATCTCT
>CAMAUB010000010.1 GCA_945861315.1 Chlamydia trachomatis | reverse complement strand
GTGCAAGATTTTGACCCATAATCGCATAGGGCAGTGGACCCCTTCGCCGTTTGGAAATGTGTGTCCACTGCCCTATGTGATTCTGAATCAAAATCTTGCACCACTTTGCCATCTCGAATCGCCGTTTCTAGGATCATGCCACAGATTGATGAACGATTTTGGCAATGGTCCGAATTGTCGGATTGCCCTCTGCCGAAAGCGCTTTTTGCACCGTTGTTCTAGAGAGATCTGTCTCGCGGGCTACTTGTGCTCGATTGACCTTCAAATAAGCGTCAAGGATTTCCAAGAAGGCACCTGCATCGTTCTCTTCGAGGCTCTCTAAAAGAGCAATAGCAACCTTATCATGATATTTAAAAAAATCAGCTGGCTTATGTTTTGAAAGCACTGCTGCTTTTTTACTCCTCACAATGGGCGTATCTTCGAAGCAAAATGATTGCTTTCTTGATGTCTTTTTTTTGGTCATTTTTCTTGCCTCCCAGCAAAATTGTAATGCTAGATACTCCATCTCGATAAAAATAGAGTCTCCAACCATTGTTCCACCGAAGTTCAAATAGAGCATAATCTATGCCTCCAATGGGTTTACAATCACCGAAATGGTCAAAGCTTTCGATGCGAAAGAGGCGGGCCTCTATTTGGCCCTGCTCTTTTAATCTAAGAGAGGCTATCCACTCATCAAACTCTGAAGTTTTTCGGATCTTGATCACAAACCCCATTCTAATAGATGCACAGTATAATGTACAGTTCTAAGCTGGGGCAGCCTGAAATATACTCATTCAAGCTCAAAACAAACGTGCTTCATAAGCATTGCCAAATGGAAGAGCAAAAAGCGAAGAGTGAGACGAAGAGCAACTTTATAAAGTTGGTCGAGGAACACTCTGAATTTTGTTAAATTAAATAAATGTTTATTGCCTTACGAGCTCTAAGGTGAGTATACGATAAAATTTTTATTATTAATTTTTTTATAACAATTTTTTTTCAAGCTCTTGATACTTGTGCATCAAATCTCTATGGTAAGCTGCATCTTCAAATCGAAATTCCTTTGCTGCCATTTTCATCAGTTTTTCCTGCTCTTTGACCCTCTGCTCTAACTCTTTTGGTGTGAAATAGCCCTCTTGATGCTCTTCTAAAATCTCTTCTTCTGCTTTTGTTAGTCCCATTTCAACTCCTATAGCACGCTTGATTGTTTGGGGAGTGATTCCATGTTTTTGATTGTATGCAATTTGTTGCTCGCGCCGCAGTTTTGTTGTGCGCAGTGTGTTACGTATTGCATCAGTCATCTTGTCGGCATACATGATGACTCGTCCCTCAACATTGCGAGAAGCGCGTCCACACGTCTGGATGAGTGCTGTTTCACTACGCAAAAATCCTTGCTTGTCTGCATCAAGAATAGCAACAAGGGAAACTTCAGGTAGATCGAGTCCTTCTCTGAGTAAGTTAATCCCAACTAGCACATCAAATTTGCCAAGGCGTAGATCACGCAAAATTTGGACACGCTCTAGGGTATCAATATCGGAGTGAAGGTATTTTGCTTTGACACCAAGCTCTAGAAGATAAGTGGTGAGATCTTCAGAGAGACGCTTAGTCAGTGTAGTTACCAAAATGCGTCCTTTTTTCTCTGCGTGTACTCGAATCTCTTCAAGCACATTATCAACTTGTGTTTTTGCCTCTCGAATTTCAATCTCTGGATCTAAAAGGCCGGTTGGACGGATGACTTGCTCAACAATATCTTCCTTCGCTTCCTCGCGCTCCCAAGCTCCTGGAGTTGCTGAGACATAGATGACTCGATGGAAATGTGTATAGCTCTCTTCAAATTTAAGAGGCCGATTATCATAGGCGGAGGGGAGGCGAAAACCAAAATCCACTAAAGCTTGTTTTCGAGCACGATCTCCATTATACATGGCGTGCATTTGGGGAATTGTTTGGTGTGATTCATCGATAACAAGTAAAAAATCGTCTGGGAAATAATCCATCAAAGTTGGTGGAGCATCTCCTTCTGTACGACCTGAAAAGTGACGTGAATAGTTTTCTACACCTTTGCAAAAACCCACTTCTTTGATCATCTCTAAATCATACATGGTGCGCTCATGAATCCGTTCTCTCTCAAGTGGTTTGTCTTCCGCTTCAAATTGAGCCATCCGCTCTTTCAGCTCAGTCTTAATCGTTTGAATCGCTTGAAGTCGAATTTCCTCTGGAGTGACGTAGTGTGATCCTGGATAAAGTGTTACTTGATTAATGCGTTTTAAAACCTTGCCGGTTAAAGGATCAATTTCAGATATCCGTTCAATTTCATCATCAAAAAACTCGATACGTAGTGCAAGATCTTCTTCATAAGCTGGATAAATTTCTAATATCTCTCCTCGTACTCGAAACATTGTTCTCCCAAAGTCACAATCATTGCGTTTATAGCGCATCTCAATGAGATGCAAGAGAACTTCATCACGTCGCTTTTTCTCGCCTATCTTAAAATGGAGCACCATCTTCGCATAGTGCTCTGGCGTACCAAGACCATAGATACATGAAACAGAAGCAACAATTAAAACATCATTACGCTCTAAAAGTGAGCGTGTTGCAGATAAACGCATCTGATCAATTTCATCATTAATAGAGAGGTCTTTTTCAATATAAGTATTGGTGCGTGGCAAATAAGCTTCTGGCTGAAAGTAGTCGTAGTAGGAGACAAAATACTCAACGGCATTATCGGGGAAAAAATTTTTAAATTCTTGATAGAGCTGGGCAGCTAAAGTTTTATTGTGAGCCAAAACAAGTGTGGGTTTTTGTACACGCTCTACCACATTTGCTATAGTAAAGGTCTTTCCAGAGCCCGTAATTCCGAGTAACACTTGTGCTGATTTATCCGCCTCGATGCCAGAAACGAGTTTTTCAATAGCTTGGGGTTGGTCCCCACATGGGTTAAAATTTGTTTTGAGTAAAAAACGATTCATCTCTATTACTATAATATGTCTCATCGATCTTTTAAACTCACATTACGCATTTTTTCTCTTCACAAAGTGGCTGCGCAGGCCAACCTGCTTCAGAGTGATCCCCTCGCTCACTCTGTAAAGGAAAAAAATGCGTAATATGAGTTTTAAACCGTATTGCATAGCTGCTTTACTTTTGCTTTCTGGATGTCAAAAAAATTCTATGAAAAATATTACTATTGATCCAAAGCAACTTCCAACGCGTGCAGAGCAATTTTGCACACTAGATCAGGTCGATGTACTCATCATCGGAGGAGGAGCGACTGGAGCTGGGGTTGCTCTGGATGCAATCTCGCGAGGTTTATCCGTCTTGCTTGTTGAAAAAAATGATTTTGGATCTCAAACATCATCGCGCAGCACAAAGCTTGTCCATGGAGGGGTGCGCTATTTAGAAAAAGCAGTTCGTGATAAAGATCCCAAACAATACCACCTTGTAAGAGAATCGCTTCATGAGCGAGGCACTTTGATGCACATAGCTCCTTATGCAGTTCACCCTATAAAGATTATCACACCCATCTATAAGACGCGTCAAATCCCCTATATTTGGACAGGGCTTAAAGTTTATGATCTTATTTCTGGGAAAGGGCGTATCGCTCGCAGCCAGTTTGTCTCATCAGATTTTGTTAAAAAAACCTTCTCGCACATCAATCCAGATAACCTGAAGGGAGGGGTGATTTATCACGATGCACAATTTAATGATACTCGCCTTAATATCACATTGATTTTATCTGCTATGAACCTTGGTGCTTCTGCTCTTAACTATACTGAGGCTGTGCGGTTGATCAAAGAAGAGGGTAAAATTGTTGGCGTGGAGATTCACGACCGTATTGGGGGAGGAAACTACTGTGTCAAAAGTGGTGTTGTGATCAACGCTACAGGTCCATTTGCAGATACAATTAGATGGATGGATGATCCAACAACTCACGCAATGATGTGCCCCTCCGCTGGTACGCATATTTTACTCGATAAAAAATATACAGCAAAAGATACAGGTATCTTAATCCCAAGAACAGCAGATGGTCGAGTCATCTTTATGCTCCCATGGGAAGGAGGAACGATTGCTGGCACAACAGATCACGCTTCTATATTAACAGAAACACCTCATTGTACTGAAGAAGAGCTCACCTATCTTTTAGAGACTATCAGCACCTATTTCGATCAACCCATCACAAAAAATGACGTCAAGGCTGTTTGGACAGGGCTTCGCCCACTTGTACAAGATTCCATAGTAACTAACACCTCCAAGCTTTGTCGTGATCATCTTGTTCTAGTCTCTAGTTCAGGACTGGTCTCAATTATGGGAGGAAAATGGACTACCTATCGAAAGATGGCTGAAGATACCATTAATATCGCCTGCCCAAATACAAAAAACTGTATTACAGATCATCTTCTTCTTTTGGGTGCAAAGGGATATACAGAAAATACCTCTTCCGATTTGGCTAAAACGACACGACTACCTCCTGATATTTGTGATCATCTTGTCAATGCATATGGAATGTTGGCATTTGAAGTTGTCAAGGTAGGTTCATGTGAAAGGCTTGTTGAAAACTATCCGATTATTGAAGCGGAAGTTATTTGGGCTATGAAACATGAGTATGCAGAAACCATTGTTGACGTTTTAGCACGCCGCACCCGTTTGGCATTTCTTGATGCAAAAGAAGCGAGAAGAGCTGTTGAGCGGGTAGCCCAATTGATGGGCAAACAAGAGCAAGTTCCAGTGGCACTAGAAGAGCTGCGGCTGATGCATCTTGTACTATAGACCGTCTATAGTCGATTAATCGACTATATTTTTCTGAAGCAGCATCAGGATCAGCAGCGACTGGTTAAGGCTGCTCTTCTTAAGCAGCATCAGGATCAGGATCAGCAGCATCAGGATCAGCAGCGGCTAGTTCTTCCACCAGCTCTTCTTGAGCAAGATCAACACGGGCATGTCCTCCTGTAACGATATCAACAAATGAGTCACCTGATCCAGGAAAGAGGTCAGGCCCATCAGTTAAGGCACTAGCTCCTCCACTGCTTGCTGCTGTGAAACAGGCCGCTGCTCTAGCTACTCCCCACAAGGGAGCCTTTACGACTGCTGTGAGCAAATCTACTGGCCTTTCGAGAAAACCTCCATTGAAGCCAAAACCTCCACCTGCAAGAACACGGTGACGTGCCCGCTTATCATCAATGAACACTGGCTTTGTTGTAGCCGTGGCGGCCGTATGAGGGGCAGCTGTTAAAATCGATCCCCATTGTTCAAGTGATGCACAGCGGTGCTCGGCAATTGTGAGCTTAAAGCACCCTTTCCCATCTCTGCGCTCTGCATACGCCTCTTCTAAACTTTCGCACCCAGAGCCGGCAAGACGCGATCCAGCTTGTTGGACCACATCATAGGGAATAAAGCCAACGTGGTTGAAAAGGTCAACTCCCGCCTCTAGAACCGGTACAGCAAGTCTTGCATACTCTGTTGCTTCAGCAACGTTAATACGAAGGGCATTCTGAGTATTGATCAAGATACTTCTGATGGTTTGACGATTAAGAAGCCCCCCTACTGGTTTAACTTTCTCATTCATTAGAGCAAGAGCAAATAGCTGTGCGTCGTGTCCAGCCAGGCTATGACCATGACATTCTATCACTAAAGGTATAGCTTCTAACTCTTTATGGGTTGGCTCGCGGCTATTAACTTGACCAAAATCTGTTCGCAACTTTGTGTAGAGAGCTTGAATAATTGCAAACAAAGTATCACGTGTGACATGACTCTTCCAACTAGGCGTTGCTGAAACTGGATTAACATCGCGTGCAACTCCACCCATTTCATGGGTTCCAGCTGAGCAAAAATGCAGCTTATAACTTCCATCTTCTTGTTTGAAAACCGAAACAAAATAATTTACCCCACCTTCGAGGTAACGAAAAATTACCTCCCCAACATCTGGATCTTTCTGACCAACCGCTAAATGAGTGTAAGAGAGTCCATGTGCAATTAACCGCAATTCATGGGCGCGATATTCTTGAGCAGAAAATTTGTCTCTAAAAATATGCAAGAAGCTTCCATAGTCATCACCCTTGACTATTCCCTTCAACGCAATGCAAAATTGATTAATACTTTTAGGAGAGATTCCTTTAATTACACTCTCGCCACGAGCTTGAGCAACAACATTCGTAATTGCTTGTGTAAATTGCGTTATGAGCTGATGCGTAAGCAATTCTCGTGCATTTTGTTGCCAATGTTTTGAGCTTTCATCAGTCCAATTCAGGACTCGACGAACTTCTGTAACCAAAGCTGGATCCGTGCGAATAAGCAAGAGTGCAATAAGGGCAAGATAATGATTTCTTACCTCACACGTGCCATCAGGATAGTCACGACGCAGGCTAAGCTGCGCATGCACTTGCAAAAAAAGCTCCGCCCCTTGCTCTGGCGTCATGCCAGCGTCTCTTGCAAGAGAGAAGATCATGTTCTTCAAAGGAAGAGAAACCCATTCAAAGGCTTTTATTTGAAGCCTTGTTCTATTCATCATTGAAGCTGTTGCTTCTGAAGCGGGAGCTTCAAGCCCGCTTAAAACTACCGCCATCAATCGATAAACTTGACCTCGGAAGTGGGCGTGCATAGCTTCTTGTTGATGTCTAGCAACCAGGCGTCCTTGAATTCCTCGAAAGTGCTTTTGAAGCACAAGTGCGGCGCCACTTTGCGCTACATAATGACGTTTAGCAACCAGGCGTCCTTGAATTCCTCGAAAGTGCTTTTGAAGGACAATTGCGGCATCCCTTTGTGCTACATAAGCCCTGCGGGCCAAAAATCCTTTGAAAGCACTTTTAATCTTAGTCGCTTTTTCATTACGTAATGCAACAACTGCCGCTCTAGCGGCGTCTCTTTGCGCTACATAATCCCTGCGGGCCAAAAATCCTCTGACAGCACTTTGAATCTTGGTCGCTTTTTCATTACGTAATGCAACAACTGCTCTAGCGGCGTCTCTTTGCGCTACAACTGCTCTAGCGGCGTCTCTTTGCGCTACATAAGCCTTGCGGGCCAAAAATCCTCTGACAGCAGTTTGAATCTTGGTCGCTTTTTCATTACGTAATGCAACAACTGCCGCTCTAGCTTGAGTGACTGCTCTAGCTCCAATGCCTTGCCATCTCTGTTTTATCTCTTGATGATGAGCGACTACCGCAGCTGCAACGCGACGATCGTGGTGGATCTTGATTGCGATAGCCATTACAACATACGACGCTAATCCAACTCCAACAATACTATAAGCAGCAGCTGGGGGAAGGACACTGAGACCAAAAAGTGAAGCGGCCGCGACACCAACAGCAATAGCTGCTAGGGCTGCAAGAGTACAGGCTGTAACCTTGTTTTTTTGAGATAGAGCTTCTAGATAGCCCAATGATGGGTTTACTTTAGGATCGACATTCATAGTGATAAATAGTTAATTTACCCTTAATATTACAACAACATCTATTAAGAAGTCAATGCTTTATGCATCGCGAGCCATGCGAGAGATCTTGTTCCAGCTACCGGTTAGTCCCATAGCGGCACGCACCTGCTTGAGCGTTTCTGCTGCAACGTCTCGCATGTGCATCGTTCCCTCATAGATCACTTTCTCAATAAACCCTTTCTCAATGGATTGTCGTCTTTGGCGAATAGGGTCAAGGAATTTATTGATAGAGCAAGCTAAACTTTCTTTGATTTCAACATCACCAATTTCCCCCTTTTGATAGCGCTCTTTAAACGAGGCTACCTCTTGTTTGTCTAGGTTGAACTGGTCATGGAAGATGAAAAGAGGATTTCCTTCGATTTTTCCAGGCACATTTGCATGGATGCGATTTGGGTCTGTGTACATGCCGCGCACTTTTTTCTCGACAGTTTTGGCGTCATCGCAGAGGAAAATAGTATTGCCAGCTGATTTACTCATTTTCCCTTTTCCGTCGGTTCCAATCAAAGAGGGGGTGTGCGAAAGCAGCGCTTCTGGAAGAGGGAAGACATCACCATAATATTGATTAAAGCGGCGAGCAATATCACGCGCCAGTTCGATATGTGCTTCATTGTCTTTTCCAACGGGAACCACATGCGCCATTGAGAGCAAGATATCTGCTGTTTGAAGCACGGGATAACCTATGAGCCCAAAAGGAATGCTCTCTTCATCGATATGTGCATTGCGTGCCATCTCTTTAATGCTTGGAAGTCCACTAAGACGGTTGATGGAGACAAGCATTTCAAAAATGAGATTGAGCTCATAAATTTCGGGAACAGCTGATTGCAGGTAGATGGTAGAACGCTTCGGATCGATTCCACATGCAAGCCAGTCACCTACAACATCATTGATATGGCTGCGCATCTGCAAAATATCTTCTTTTTTAGGTTTGGTCGTCAATGTATGTAGATCTGCAATCAAAAAGAAGCACTCATACTCATCTTGAAGCTCTACGCGATTTTTAATAGAGCCGACATAGTGTCCAAGATGGAGTTTTCCAGTTGGCCTATCTCCTGTTAGAATGCGTTTTCTCATGCAAAAATCTCCACACCTAAAAGGCAAAGGGCAATGATAAAAGTTATAATGATGAGTGGTTTGCCACCAAAGACTCTAAACTCTGATTTTATAAATGATCTCTGTGTTTGCTTTCCATACCGTTCATACCATGCCATTGCTGAAGGCAGTAGTGCAAGTAAAATGACAACAAAGATGCCCGCATACGAGAGTGCCGCAATAAAGCCTTCTGGATAGAAGAGAGTGAAAAAGAGAGGAGGGAAGAAAGTGAGAAGAATAATGAAGAATTTTCCTAACTTTCCCTTTTTTATTTTAAGGCCATCTGCCAAAAAGTCGTGCAATGAGAGTGAGACTCCAAGCAAGGAGGTGACAATCGCGCAAAAAGCAAAGATGCGCACCGCAATACCCATCCAAGGAGAATTCAGTAGTTTGCTTAAGGTCATTGTAATCTGCGAACCACTCTCATTTGCACTCATCAAGCTGAACTCTCCACCTAATGGAACAACGCCCATTACAAGCAGTTGCCAAACAAAGTAGATCACAAATGGGATCAAGCTTCCAATAAAAATGGCCCACTTTATAAGCCGTTTGTCGTGATCAAGATAGGTAGTCAGAGTTGGAATAATAATGTGGTAGCCAAAGGTTGTTAAAACAACAGAAAGTGAGGGTAAAAGATAGCTCCAATCAACATGGGTGAGCAAAGGAGCAGAGATATGGCAACAGCCAAATACAATGACGCAAACATAGGAAATGATCAACCCAAGCATCATAGCGCGATTGCAAAAATCGACAACAGAGGTGCCAAAGTAGACAAAAAATGCAAAGATACCAAATACAATGAGAGGCCAAACCCAATCTGATAGAGGAATAAGATCGTTAAGGATTTGACTGCACCCCATCATATAAGCGGCCATAAGGGCATAGAGAAGCAGAAGATAAACAATCCAAGAAACAATCTGGCCGCCCGCTCCCAAAGTTTTTCCCATCATGGAAATGAGATTACTCTCACCTGGCATCCGTAAATTGACCTCGAGCAAATAGTAGGCCGTCAAAATCATGTAAAGCCAAATAGCGAGCATAATACACACTGCCGGTAAAAAGCCTGCAAGACCTGTTGTGACTGGAAGAGCGAGCATTCCAGCACCAATGGTTGTTCCTGAAACCAAAAGAATTGCCCCTATAAGCCTATTCATTTTGCTAATCATAGGACTACCCTTGATGGGGGATGAGTGTAAAGCCGAGTTCGCCAGCAATTTCCAGGCAAAAAATACCGAGAGCGACAACTAATAAAGAAGAGAGAAGAAGATGCCCTCCAGGGAGTAGGGATGCATTTTTTTGCTGGTTTTTAAGACGCAATTTCCAAACCATTAAGGCTGGCATCACTCCAAATAAAATAACGGCAGAAAGACCTCCCGCCATGCTAAGTGCTTTGATAAAAATTCCAGGATTGAGGAAAGCAAAAAGAAGTGGAGGAATGATTGTGGCAATAATAAGCCCCACACGACGTATCCCAACTTTTGCAATTTTCAAACCATCGGACAAAAAATCAACAAGACTTAAAGATTGAGCCAAAAATGATGTTGTAATGGCAAACAGAGCAAAAAACTGAGCTACAGTATTGATCCAACCCTTTCCAATCACAGCTTGCAATGCAGATGTCGCTACATCTCCGTTATCAAGAGCACTTTGTACATCAGCTAGGGGAAGAATTCCAAGCATCACAGCTTGCCATATAAAATAGATACCAAGAGGAATGAGCGATCCAATCAAAAGAGTGAGACGAAGTTTACGTACATTCCCTTTCATATACATCGCAAGACTTGGAATCATATTGTGAAAGCCAAAAGAGATGATCAAAATTGGGAGTGCTGCAAATGAATACTTCCAGTTTTGCATCTTCAGATAGTCTAAATGAACATGTTGGCTTCCAAGGAAAACCAAAATGCAATAAGAGATAATAAGTCCAACCATCAAGAGACGATTTAAATAGTCTACCTGTTTGACTCCAATATAAAGGACAATACTAAAGAGCAGAGAGAAGAGAACTGAGCCCACCCATGGTGCAAATCCTGTCATCGATTGAATAATGGAGCCACTAGCTGAAATATAAGCAACGCTTAGTGAGTAAAACAAAAAGAGAAATAACACCCAACAAAGAGCTTTCCCCACACGACCGAGTGTTTTTTGCACCAAGGAGATTAGACTAAAGCGATAACCAAGAGCTAGATTCACCTCAAGGACTAAAAAACCTGTGAGCGTCATAAACAACCATGCCAAGACAAACATGACCATTGAGGGAGCAAAGCCGCTAATACCTGTGATCACCGGCAGAGCCAACATCCCAGCTCCAATGCAGCTTCCCGCAATCAGCAGCACTCCACCTAATAAACTCCCTTCTTTTTCCATAGTTTGTCTATTATAAACTCAAAAAGATTTTTAGTAAATAATATTGAAGGATTTGTATTTTTTTTTTGGTTCGCTAATATGATGCTCAATTGAATGAATGCGCGCAGACCCTGGCGATTTTTTTAGATTATCCAAAAAAATCTCTATTTCTTTTTCAGAGCCGTGGAGTACAAGTTCCACAGACCCATCATCTAAATTTTTTACTGTGCCAACAAGCCCTAAATGATCGGCGTGTTTTTTGACTGTTGCGCGGAAGAGAACTCCCTGCACAACCCCGCTGAAGATGGCATTCAACTCACGCACCACTAATCAGCTCCCGAATTTCTTCTAGCGTTGTCATCTTACTTGCTTTTGAACGCATCTGCCGCGCTCCTGGACTATTTTTTAAATACCAACAGCACACCTTTCGCATATCGATCAAAGCCCCCCTCTCTGATTTATATTCAGCAGAGAGTTCAAAGTGATCAAGTAAAGCCTGCTTGGCATCGTGACTATACATTTGTTGCCCAGAAGCGGTGCGAAGAATATCTTCAACAAGCCAAGGGTGCCCCATTGTTCCTCGAGAGGCTAAAACGGCGTCACACCCTGTTTTTTCAACCATTTCCAACGCAGCCTTAGGGGTAAAGACATCTCCATTACCAATAACTTTAATTTGAGTGGCCACCTCGCGACACTGTTTGATGTACTCCCAGTTGGCGGGCCCTGTGTAGCCCTGAGAGCGAGTTCGACCATGAACAAAAATAGCAGCAGCTCCAGCCTTTTCAGCTATTTTAACAACTTCATGCGCATTGATCGAATTGAAGTCCCAACCAATTCGAATTTTAACAGTAACCGGAATAGAGACTGCAGCAACCATTTCAGCAATAAGCTCTCCAATCATCTCAGGGTTGCGAAGCATCCCTGAGCCACTGCCATCTTTGGTTACCTTATCAACAGGGCAGCCACAGTTAAGATCAACAACATCAAAACCTAGGTCTTCAACGATTTTTGCAGCTGGACCCGCCAATTTTTTCTTTGAACCACAAAGCTGCCCTCCAATTGGGCGCATATCTTCACTATAGTCAAGAATTTGGAGGGTATTTCGATTCCCCATAAGAAGGGGCTCCATCTTCACCATCTCACAAAACATCAGCCCAGGGCGATAGCGTGCAGCTATTTTTCGAAAGGGATAGTCGGAACACCCCGCTAAAGGAGAGTAGATGACCCGATTGGGAAGACGAAGCTGGTTAAGCATTAGGTGAGTGTTGAGAAAAGGATCCATTGCATCATTTGTAAAGCGATAAAGGCAAACATTGGACTAATATCCATCATGCCCAAAGGGGGTATAATACGGCGAAAAACATTGAGATAGGGATCGGTATAAAAGGCAATATAGCGCATAAATCGACTTTGAGCAAGCTTTGGGAACCACGATCCAAAAACTCTAACCATCAACATGAACGAATAAATGGTAAATAAAATTTCTAATATATGAGTAAACATTTATTTCCCTTGAAACTCACTCTTTTTTTGTTTATAATCTACACGAAACAATTGATTTAATTTGAGATTATATGTCTTTTTTTCCAAAGAGGTCCCATTATATCGGGATCGACGTTGAATTGTCCACTTTAAAGATTGCCTCCTTAAAACGAGGGCGACGTTCTTTTGAGATCTTAGGACTTAAAAAGATCCCAATAGACACTCCTCTTCCACCCTCTCTCAAAGTGGGGACGATCTGCTCTTCTGTTTGTGCAAAAGAGGTTTTGATTCGCCCTATTGAGACCCCTTTAATAAAAGATAGAGATATCTTTGCCTCTTTAGAATTCCAAGCTGAATCCTATATCCCCTACCCAACTAGTCAAGCCGTTATTCAAGGGCAGATTATTGAAAAAAAAAGCGCTTCAACATCTCTGATCATAGCCGCTATTCGCAAAGATCACCTTCAAAACCATTTTAATGTTTTACGCAAGCAATCAATTGAACCTGATGTTGTGACAAGTGCTCACTTAGCTCTCGCCGCTTTATCTGCCATTTTACCTCATCACGCATCGATGAATCTTTATATCCATATTGGGGAGAAGGTTGTCACATGTTCTCTTGTTCAAAAGGGAAAACTCATTCGAGGATACGCCTTTGATCTTTGTGCTCAGTTGAAAAATGAAATCCAAAAGACAGTACTTGCAATGAACGCCTCTCTTAAGAACTCTACATTTGAGTCGATCTTTCTTTTTGGTAATGCCACCTTAGAAACATTAAATCTCATTGCTGAGGTGACACAAAAAAATGTTCATTTTCCCTTCTCTTCTCATCTAGCCATCTCTCAAGACGATCTGATGAACTATGCAATTGCCCTTGGTTCTGCTCTTGTGGGAGCGCAAGTTTCTCCTCCAAATTTCCGACAAAAAGAGTTTTCCTACCCACACCCTTTCAAGCGAATTAAAAAACCACTTTGCATTTTTATGGCTGCAACCGCTCTTTTGACTCTTTCTTTATTTTCTTTGGGAAAGCTTGCGACATCAAACCAAAAAGCTTTGATAGCAAACCGCTACCAGGTACTACTTGTTCAAGAAGGCAAGCCCATAAAAGAACTTAACTCCAAAGCGAGCTACCACAGAGAGCTCTCTGTTTTGGAAAAAGAAATAGCGCAGAAACCTGACACATTTGCTCTTCATCCTGTCGTCCCAAAAGTTTCTGAGGTTATAGGATGGGTAGCATCTTTCCCCGTTTCAATTGAGATAGATTCAATTCAATACACCATGGTCAAAAGACCGAGCTTTAACCAAAAAAACGAGCGTTATCAAGTGAAGCTTTTTCTCGAGTTTTCTGCAGAAAATTCTATAGATGCGCGCTCTTTCCATGAAATTTTACTCGCACCAAACGCCTTTGTGGACACAAAGCAAGAGGTGCAATGGGCAATGAACCGCGATGGCAAATACCGCGCTTCATTCTACCTAAAGGATAAGACGAGGTATTTACAATGAAAAAGATTCCTTTTTCCCGTGTTTTAGTTTACTTGATCATGCTCGGCTTGATACCCCTGTTCACTGTCTGTTTTTTCTATATAAAGGAAAAAAATAGCTGGAGCGCGGTTGCCGAGCACATTGAGATGACTTCACACCAGGGGCAAATGAAATCAAGCCGACAGTCCATCAACAACTTGGTGCGCAAAAAACATGAAGATGCAGATAATCTCTATATCGAGAAACTTGAGGCTCTTACGTTTTTAAATAAGGAAAAAGAGGCTCTTGAAGCTCTTTTTGCAAGCCGCTCTTTTACTGGGAATGAGAATGCTGAGCTGCGTTACGCTTTCCTCTGTGGCAAGGAGAACGTCCTTCATTTCACTGATAAAGATGCGCAAAAAGCGGACAAAATTAGTGAAACTCTAGAGACTTTGGCGCATTCTGTCGAAATCGACCATGCAGATTTGCGCAAGATTTTATCTCTGATTGAAGAATCTTCATCTCATCAACCTCAAATGATTATTACAGATTTTAAATTGTCAAAAAAAGCAAAGGCCGATGGAAATCAGGTCTTTGAACTCAATTGTGCATTGATCAAAAGGGAGTTTGAAAAATGAGAGCTATCCGTTCTTCAATTTTAATTCTTAGTCTAGTTATGGTTACGGCATGCCAGATGATTCCAGACAAGATTGATCCAAGCAAAATCACAAGTATTAATATACTTGATCGCAACGGATTGTCTCAAACAATAAGCACAAAAGATAGACTTGGCGAATATAATCGAACAAACTTTTTAGCTCCACAACCTTACCAAAAAGTGATGCGCGTCTATGGAAGAGAGAAAAGTGGTGATGTGCGTGCTCAAATTACAAGCTACCATCCAAATGGTGAGATCAAGCAGTATTTAGAGGCGTCTAATAACCGGGCAAATGGGCAATACTGCGAGTGGTTCCCAAACGGACAACTCAAGATCCAGGCATATGTTATCGGGGGAGCCGCAGACCTCAACACAGGTGCAGAAGAGAGTTGGTTGTTTGATGGACTCAACCACGCTTGGGATGAAGAGGGGCACTTTATCGCCGAGATACCTTATAGCAAAGGTGTCATTTCAGGTGTAGCCCACTTCTATCATCCAAATGGGAACCTCTGGAAAGAGACCCCTTACTCCAAAAACTGCATCCATGGCGAGCAAAAAATCTACCTAAGTGATGGTACTCTCTTACAAAAAACTGAGTACAAAGAAGGATTAAAAGATGGAGAGGCTGTTCGCTACTGGGATAATGAACAGGTCGCTTACTATGAAATCTCTGTTCAGGGTAACTTAAGCGAAGCGGCCTATTATAACTTTTCAGGTCAACTTGTCTCAGAAATTAAAAATGGAACTGGTTTTCGCGCTATTTTTGACAAAGAGGGCGTCCAAGAGCTTCAAGAATTTAAGAAAGGGGTTCAAGATGGCGTTGTCAAAGTTTTTGATAACTCCTCTCGCTTAGCACGAACTTACTCAATTGAGAGAGAAGAGAAAGTTGGAGAAGAGATAGACTATTTCCCAGGAACAAAACAAAACAAACTTCTGCTCACTTGGCACAAGGGTGTCTTACAAGGCCCAGTCAAAACATGGTACAAAGAGGGAAATCTCGAAAGCCAGCGTGAAATGAGTCAGAATAAAAAAAATGGCCTTTTGACCGCATGGTATAGAACTGGCGCCTTGATGATGGTTGAAGAGTATGACTGTGATCAATTACTCAAAGGGGAGTATTACCGCATGGGCGAAAAAATCCCCATCTCCAAGATTGAAAATGGGAAGGGCGTTGCCACACTTTTCAATTCCGATGGAAATTTTTTGAAAAAAATTCACTATGAGAGTGGGCGACCAGTTGAATAATGAAAAAAAAAATGAAATTAGAACTCTTTTAAAAAAACAGATAAAAACCCTTTCAAAGCAAAGGCGCGAAGAAGCTAGCTGCGCTCTTTTACACATTCAACTTCCTTATCGATTTATTCTCTCCTTTGCCAGTCTTCCAGATGAAATTGACCTTTCAAAACTCAACCTCTCTCTTGCTAAACAAGGACGTCTTCTTCTTCCACGCATTGAAGTAGAAGAATTATACCCAAACAACTTGAAGAATATAAAACCCTACCATGTTTTAGATTTACTAGATTTAGCTCCAAACGCTTATGGAATTTTAGAACCCAACCCAACTTTATGTAAACCCGCAAGACAAATAGATGCCATTTTAGTGCCAGGACTGGGATTTGATTCGCAATACAATCGCATTGGGTATGGCAAGGGGTTTTATGATCGACTCTTGTTACACTATCCAAACATTCCACATATTGGTATTGGCTTCAAAGAGCAACTCATGGACTCTATTCCTATCGAGCCACACGACATTTCTCTTTCAAAACTTTGCCTAATTTAGGGCCCGTAAAACAATAACATGGACGACTGGACGGCGCTAAAGACCTGGGATTGAACGATCGAAATGGGGTTAGTATTGACTCCATACGACCCCCATTTCGATCGTTCAATCCCAGGTCTTT
>CAMAUB010000009.1 GCA_945861315.1 Chlamydia trachomatis | reverse complement strand
AAGAAGATGCGGATATCGACGCTGACTTTTATAAGTCAGCGAGATAGAGCATGATGTTCTCGGGCAAAAGATACGGATCGATTTGTAAAATTTTCAACTAATTCCACTATATGGGGTTGTTTACGATCGTTCAAGCCCGAGGCTTTGACGCGGCCCAAATTCTCATTTTGAGCTTGGATGAGTATATTTCTACTATTGGGTCAGTTACGATCTGTCAATCGCGAGGCTTTCACGCAGGTCAAAATTATCATTCCGGATTTAATCGACTATATCTTCATTCCAGGTTCTCATGGTGATAAGAACTGGAGCACCTTTTTCATTCCTTTCTTTTTCAGAGAGGGTGGTTCTGCTTCGGTCGGAATTTGATCCCCAGGTTCACTTGGATATTGCGACTCCCAAGGAAATGGTTTGGTTGTAGGCGCAGGAGTTGTCTCATCTCCAAATGCACCAACAATTTGCTCGATGACACCACCAACTAAGTAGCCAATATGCCCCCCAGCTATACGCGCGACAATGATTCCTATACGGGTGTAGGCAGAGCTCCAGTCAAGTTCTACATTAGAACTTTTACCGCGCATTTTGACCTGGAACATGTCTTGTTTATTCAGACCCATAATGTTGAAACGCTGTGAAAGGGTAGCTGGAGCGATACCCATTGTCATTTTAACTTTATCTTTAACAAGGTCAATTCGTCCCCAAAATGCAATCTGAACTTTTTCAGCTAGCAAAAGATCAAAGCGTTTATAACTTGCAGTTCCTTCCTTTAGAGTGACAAAGATTGGAGTAAACCAGGCAGTCATCCATTTATCTTCTGAGACCTCCTCCGCCTTTAAGAAATCCATTAACTTTTGAATTTCTCCACCATTGCGCATACGTATCTTGCCAATATCAATAATAGCTTTAGAAACTGCTATCCCTTTAAAAGTAAAAGGATTGATAGCAATAGAAAATCCTTCTGGATCGATGTAGAGTTTAAGAGGATGGTCTGATATTGCTCCGGTGATCAAGAGGGGATTTACATCTACTAGAAGGTCTTCTGACACCTTTTCTGTCAAGGTGAGCTCAGCATCGACATAGTCTTTAAGGAAAATAGCTTCAGGTGTAATTTGCAGAGGGAGAAGTACTTTTAAGTTAGATGATTTAATATCAACTGTAACAGGCCCTGTCATGTCAGAAATCTCACCGGTAATGCGTGCATTAAGAAGATCTCCAAGAAGCGCTCTTGTCACTGTGCGCGTTTGTGGCTTCATGGGAATAATGCCTGTTATCTGTGTGATTGGAATCAACTCAAGGTTCATCTCTCCTTTGACAGTGAGATTTGTGCGATTAACTTTTCCTTCGTGGTTCCAAAGATTTAGCACATCTCCTACAAAAGAGAAGCCTGACGTCTCAGATGAAGGAACATTAGGAGCTACAATACTTCCTTTTAGATCTAGCTTGATCTTTTCAGAGAAATTCTCACCTTTGACACTTCCGAGAAAATCTTTGATCGTCAACATTTCCCCTCCGTTCATAAAGACCATGGGGGAAATATTTAAATTTCCCTCAATTCCACTTTGACACAGAAAGCCGCTTAATGTTTTAGGAATGATGGATGGGCATTTAAGTTCTATCATTTCAAAATCAAGTGTCGCAGATTGGGAAAGGCTATATTCGCTCATTTTATCAGGGCTAAGTATTTGCATAAGATGTTGATAGCGCTCTGGGGTGATCTCCCAATGTATAAAAGCGGGCTGTGGCTGATTGAGTGTGAGCGTGCCATCAACTGCTATAGAAAATTGAGCTTCAAACCCTTTTGAATCAGCTTTAAGATTGATCTGAGCCAAATGATCTTTGGCACGTGGAGTATAAGTTCCACTTGTTACCGCATTGATAACAGGTCCTGTCAAAAAGAATAGATCGACCCCCTCTGGAAGCCACGGCTCGATAATAGCTACTGGAAAGTGCTGTAAACTAGCATTAAAAGCAATATTTGCATTGACCCAGTCAAGTTTTTCATCATAAATAAAGTCTTTTAGCTCAATCTTAATTTCAGATGCTTTGGAATCGATCTTTTCATCGGCTGTTTGTGTGGAGACTAAAATTTTAGCTGTTCCTATCGCTGAATTCTTTGATCCATCAAGATCGATTACAAAATTACCTTTTTTCAAGGTTGTCTCAGTAAAACTCTCTTGATAGGGGAGCTGAAGCAGAGTGCCATTAGCTGTAAGTTGAAGCTTATCATAGGAGAAAGGCTTTCCTTGTTCACCTACACGTCCGCGCAGATCGACATCAAAATAGGGGTTTTGAAGCTTTCCAGTGAGTGTAGAGATGGCAAAACTACGCTCTTCAATCGCAGCATTTCCGCTTAGTGAAAAGTCAACCGTTGGTCCGAAAGTGCGCTTCCAATTATCTGTCAAAGTACGCTCTCCCTTAACGTTAAAAGCAAGATTTTTGAGTGAGACTCCCTCTACATCTCCTTCAAATTTAGTGATATCTGATTCAACTCTTACTTGATTGATACTTTTGCCATTTTCGTAAAAGCCGTTTGCATGGAAGCTGATAAAATCACCAAAGGCAGCGTGCAAAATGCTTGCTTCTTCAAAAAAGAGTTCAAGAAGTGCATAGGGGAGACCTTCTGCTCCTACTTCATAAGTGATTTTTTGATCTTCATTGATATTGGTTAGTAGTGAGATCTTAGACTCTTCTTTCCCAAGAATATGCACAGATGCGGTTACTTCAAGGTCATCACGTGTTAGAATTTGTGCTTCAAAATTGTTAAAAGAATAAGGGCCTGCCTCATTGTGGACCACCTCAGCACGATCCATTGTAATAAGTGTGCGCAGGTGGATATCAGAGTAGTCTAACTTATCAATATTGAGAGGGAATTGTCCTTCCTTAATCGCAATAATCAAGTCGCTTTTAGAGCCTAAAGCCCAATGTTTTTTCTGCTCTTTCCCGATCAAGGCATGAAATGTTTGCGGTGTGAGAGTATAGGAGAGTTGGCTTTCAGGATTGATTGTGAAGTTGCCTGAATAGGTCTCTCCTTTGATCGTACCATTGAGATTGACGCTTGTGACATCTGCGCTTAGGAAAAAAGAGCCCTCTTTTTTCACCGTTTCAATTGTGCAGTCTAGCGTCTCTCCAATAGCTGTTGTGTAGAAGGTTTTATCCCCAAGCTGGTCCAAAATAGCTACAGGAAAATTTTTTATCTGAGCTAAGATGTGAAGTTGTTTGTGAAAATTTCCACTTGCAAGAATATCTCCCTTAACCCCCTCTTGCTGCGTATTAGCGCTTACATGGAAGATGTCTCTTTCTGGTTTATAATTAAATTGGAGCTCGGAAATCGTTACGATCTTTACTTTTGGAGAGTTGAAAATGATCTTGCCATCTGAAATGACAAGCTCTCCAGTTATTTTAGAAAACTTCTTTGAAGAGAGTTGTCTTGAATAGGCAGCTAGCCTCTTATTTTTCCTCTTAAAACTCTTTTCTAGATTGACTTCTTGCTTTTCATCTTTTCTAAGATAGAGATAGGGCTTATCAATAGTTGTCTTTCCAATGCGGTTAAAGAGCAGCGAAAAAAGAGAGGTTTGACTTTCAATGTGTTGAACTGAAACAATGAGCTCTCCTGTTTCATCCTTTAACTCTAACTGATCAATGATTTGCGGCGAAAACCAGTAAACTTTAACATGGTTAATAGAGAGCTTTCCTACAATCCGCTTGTTGATTTGCGCAAGAATAAAGCGATTTCCGACGTCTGTCGATATCACCATTGGCAGAAAACCAACGATGATTAAAAGAGCTAGAATAACTGCCCCAATCCAAATAGGCCATGTGCGCTTCTTCTTCATCTAATCTCCTTTAGAAGACGATTTTGGTCTGATTTCTCGATTAACTCTGAAAAGGCTTCCAATGATTTTATAATTTGCTCTCTCTCAGAGCTTTCCATAAGAGGTATTCTATCTCCATGACATTCAATCATATCAATAACTCTCTTTATTGTCAGGAGATCTTCTGGTATGGCAGGAGCAAAGGCATTCATTCGCTCACCCACCTGAGCAACTTCAAGAAGAACCCCTGCTTCAACTAATTGGTAAAGAATTTCTTTAGTAAGGCGAAGCGGAATGTTTAGCTTATCTGAAATTTCCAATGCTGTTTTAGCAGGCTTGCTCTCTGCGAACATCTTAATACAGAAATGCGCAATACATAAAGTCAGTAACCTGTGCATATAATGACTTATTTTAGAATCACTAGAGCCAAATTCACATGCTTTTACATTTTGAAAGGCAAATGCGATATTAGCCCCAACCAAGACAATAATCCAACTCAAGTGAACCCAAATCAAAAAGAGAGGAAGGGCTGCAAAGGTTCCATAGATCGCATTATAGCGAGAGACACCGATCTGCAGATAAAAATAAAACCACGAAATCACTTGATAAATCGATCCTGCGATAACCGCTGCATAAAATGCAGGAAGAAGGCGTACATAGGTATTTGGAATGAAGACATAAAGAAAAGTTAAAAAAAGCCAGGAGATAGCAACGGGCAAAAAATGCAGGAGAGGAAATAGAACAGGACCAAGGAGATCTAGCACACCAGTTTCCTTCCTAATATCTGTAATTGCAGTAGAGACATAGGCTGTTGTCACAATTGAAATAGCAAGAAGAGCAGGACAAAACCCTATGACTGCCATATAATCCGTAAAGCGCTTAGCCCAAGAGCGTTTTTCACGTACTTCCCAGATATGATTCATGATAAATTCAATGTAGAGCAAAATTCTAATGCCAGACCATAGAACAAGCAAAATTCCGATTCCTGTAAGAATACCCTTATCTGTTTGTTTTAGTGTGAGTTGAGCATATTGAATCAGTCGTTGAACAACAAGCTGTTGTCCTGCAAACTGAGTGTCTAGCCATTTACTAAATCCATCTTGTAAAAGCAGATTTTTTGTAATTCTAAAAAGGAAAGCGAGAACGGGGACAATAGCTAAAAGTGTATAATAGGTTAAGGCTGAAGCGCCTTGCTGCACTTGCCATTTTGAAAAACCTTGAGCGATGAGCATCAAAACTCGATAGATACGAATTTTTATAGCTTTCTTTCTTGGTAGATCTTCAAGGCGGACATTCCAAATATCTTTCTTTAGATAATTAAATAAACCCATCTCATAATTAATTATGATATATTATAGGATTTAATTGTTAAATTTTAAGTTTAATATTTACTCATATCCTTCCAGCCAGCCGCCGCTAGAGCTTGAGAGATGCGTTGAAGAGTCTGCTTATGTAAGAGTTCCTCTGGAGTGCTGGTTGCAACTCCCAGATCTTCATCAATTAGTCTAGATGCTTCAAGCGCTTGAGAGATTTCTTCAAGCATCTCATCACGTATGAATTCATTTTCAGTGCTGGTTGCATCTTCAAGAGCCTCATCAATTACTCCAGCTACTACCATGGCGTGAAAGATGTTTTGAAGAACGCTCATAGATAAGTCAGCATCTCGGATAGTGGCTGCAATTTCAATAGCTCTATCAAACCCTCCAGCCGCTGCAATGGCTAGAGAGATTTCTTTAAGAGCCATATTACGCGTGAGTTCATATTCTGCGCTAGTTACTGCAGGCCTCCTCTCTGAGCAAATTATAGCCACAGCAAAAATATTCTCACAAAAACTCGGAGGAAGAACACCTTTAAGATCCGCCAATTCTTCCTGACTTAAAGTCATTAAGATATCAATAATTTGACTCTTTATGGAGAAAATATGCTTTTTTAATGCTAGAAGATTTGGAAAATCTGTACGAACTGAAGATTGAAGCTTGCGCAAAGCTTCTGTTTGCTGTCTGCTCGTATCCCCACTTAGCCTACAAATGACCCTACCAATAAATGTTCTTAGCTCATGACATTTACTTACATTTGTCTCAATTATTATGACCGAAGAGAGCTTTCTTGATACTACTGCAAGCGCTTGCACTGTTTGTCTATCGGCGAAAAATAATATACGACCAATTAGTTCATCCGGTAGCGGCAGTGAACGTAATTGCTGTGAGGATAAATCCGAAGATACTGGGGACAAGCTCATAAATACATCCTTGTTTCTATAAATCTTTAAAAAAATTATTATATAAAATAATCGACACAATTACTAGAAAATTTTTGATGCTTCGATTTTTTCTAGATGGAAAGAGATCATATTTCAATTAGATAAATCAAGGCAATTATATTGAAATGAATATATCAACTACATAACATCTATATTTATTTTAAATAATAAAAAATAAGGTTAATTCAAAAATGTGTAATCCAGGATTTTCAACAAGAGCTGCTTTAGAATCTTACTTTCATCCACTCGCACCAAGAGATCGGGACAAAAAAGTTAATAAGGTGAGAGTGGTTCTTACAGTCGCCTCTTATTTTACAGTAGTTATTCCAGTTGCATTCGGCATTGTTTATGCCTGCAGCAACCCTCTTCGAGGGAGAGCAACATATCCTTCGTTGGTTTCAAGTACAGAGTCAGAGTGCCAAGTCTTTGCAGATACCATTCCAGCTTCGCTACCCGAATCACTTCCAGCACAAAGTGCTCCCTTGCTAACATTTCATGAAGAATTAGTAGCTTGGGCAACTTCGGAGGGTGGACGTGCAGTAGAGGCGGCTCTGAGGATTGAAAATGCATATCAGAATAATTTGAAAAAACTAGATTTATCTTATTTAGGATTAAAAACTCTTCCATCTGTAATTGGGCAGCTTGGGCAGCTTGAAGCGCTTGAGTTGTCTTCGAATGAACTGACAACTCTCCCAGCTGTTATTGCTCAGCTCTCGCTGCTTCGAACACTTGCCTTGTCTGAGAATCAGCTAGAAACCTTACCAGCTGTTATTGGCCAGCTTGAGAGACTTGAAGTGCTTGTCTTGTCTGAGAATCAGCTAAGAACTCTCCCTGCTGAAATTGGCCAGCTCCAAAAGCTTGAAATGATTGACTTGTGTGGGAATCAGCTAAGAACCCTCCCAGCTGTTATTGGCCAGCTTAGGCAGCTTAGAGTGCTTTACTTGTCTGAGAATCAATTTACAATCCTCCCTGTTGAAATTGGCGAGCTTCAAGAGCTTGTCACGCTTGACTTTTCTAATAATCCAGCAGTTTCTGAAATTCCTATTGCCTGGAACAACCTATTAAATATCACAAACTTAGATGTTGATGGAACATCCATACCCACTGCACGGCTGGATCAAGTCTTAGCTGCAATCCAAGCACAAAGAGGTGCAACGGCTGCAGAACGATTACCTTCAAAGCTTAAACTATGGAAAGATAATGCGCAGATAATACCCGATCTTAGTCTAGATATAGGTGATTTGAGTGAAGAGCAGAAAGAAATGCTTTATGAGTGGCTTTTGCGATTAGAAAAATCTAGAGACTTTCAACTATCTCAACATTCTTTATGCGAAACTGCATGTAGGATGTTGCACACTGTTTTAACAGATAGCGCATTTAGAGAAATTTTCTTTGTCCAAGTTAAGGTCAATTTAGAAGGGTGTGGAGATCGTGCAGCGATGTCCTTCAATGAAATTTATACAGCTTGGGTATTGGCCACTCTTCCACCACAAGAGACTATCCACAAAAAGCTTGAAATCTTAACAGGAGTTGCTAGGACAAACACCTTGCGTACCTGTTTGCAGAAGGCTATGAGTACTCATGAAAGAGAAACTGGTATCCAACAGCAAGAGAGTGCAGAGATTTATTTGTATTATGAGAACGCTCTCTTAGCAGAGTTATCTCTTATAAGTGCGACCAGAAATATGCTCTATGATACTTTGGGTCGAAGAGACTGGATTGATGAAAGTAATCTTATAAGACAAGTTATGGCATCTTATTTTGATATACTTATTGAAATCCCTGCTTTTGATGCATTAATCAAGCAAAACGAGTTTTTTATGAAGCGGTGGGAGTCGATAGAAGCGCAGTTCCAAGAGAAACTTGGTGAAGTCTTGCCAGAGGAGGGTAATAGTGAAGGGTATTTAACTCGTGCTCTGGAGATTCAAAAAGGACGTAATCTAGCATGGAAAACAGAAGCGATTCGATGGGTTCAAGGCAACTAGCTTATTTTTCTACATTTAATTGTTAAAAATAGTGGAAATTCTTTCCTGCAACGGTTTTCCATTTTTGCCGCAGCTCCAATGCTCTCTTTATCTGAGATCCATTCCTCAATCAGTTCAATGCAAAACCCAGCCTCATAAAGCCATCGGCTATAATCAGATAGAGAATGATGAAAACTCATTACTGTCTCTTTTTGAATTTGAATCGGAATCTTCATAGCAGTGAGGTAGCGATCAATGCGTCTGTACTGCAATTTCTTTGACTGATCAACTCCCCAGCAGCTTTGACGCGGAATGCGAAAGCAGAGGTGGTTGAGGACACAAATGAAGACTCCGTTGCTACTTAAGTGATTAGCTGCATTTTTGATAGCGCAATCTGGATGCTCCATATTTTGTAATGAGAGCAGGGCGACTGCATGTGTAAACATTCCAACATTGAAAGGCTTACAAGCATCAGCTACAGAAAAGTTGTGGCTTTTACTCTTGGACGCAGATTTGATTAGGGAAGGGGAGAGATCAACTCCATGATAGTTTATTCCTTTCGGAAGTGAGCGAGCTAAAATACCCTGTCCACAGCCAATATCAAGAAGTGCTGAGCTCTGATCAAGTTTCAGCATAGGAATCAACTTTGGAAGAATGACATGTTCATGATAGTAATGTCCTTTTGTTCCAACAAGGTCATCATACCACTTATCAACGGCCTCCCATGAGGTCATGCTTGTCTACCGCTTTGTGCCATTAATGCTTGCATTTGTGCAGAAAACGTTTCCACTGTAATTGTGTTACTTTGCAACTGATTAAGCAAAGTTGCAAACCTATCAAGATGGCCTCCAAGCTTTCGTTCGATTCCTTGAAGAGCATCAATTCTTCCTTCAAGCTTCCCTAGCTCTTGTGTCACTCTTGTCAGTTTTGTATTTTCTCGCTCAAGATGTTCTGCTTGACCTCTTAGACCAGAGCGCTCGATTGCAGTAGCAAGTTCTCTGACAGGCCCCATCTGCTCAGCTAAGGTTCTGAGCAAGAGTTGATTTGATGCATTGATAGCTTCCATTGCTCTTACGGCATCAGCTCCTTGTAACTCTTTAAGGCCAGAGAGAACTGTTTTTTGCTGAGCAACAACGCTGTCCATAGTCTCAAATGCTGCAGCAGATTTTGCAAGTGATTCTGCATCTCTTTGTAACTTTGCAATAAACGCCTCTTTCTCCTCTATACGGGCTGCAACAGCTTCAAGCCTAGTAGCTACTGCCTCATCTTTAGTGGTGACAATTCCAAGACGTATTTCAAAGGCTACTAACTCCTCTTTCACTTGATGGAGGTCCGCTACATTTTCATGGAATGTCTTATTTATGCGATTGATATTAGCCCAATGGATCATATAGCCAGAGGCAAGAGTTCCCACTCCAAGTGGGATGCAAAGCCAGTAGCTATGCCAGGTGAGCGCAGCGGCAATCCCAACAATGCAGGCAACTAAAGCAAGCATAGGGGGCGCCATTTCACAAAGGGTACAGTAGCGATTGGTATTTGGATTTGTCGGGTCAGATGGTTTGGACCAAAAGCTAGATAGGCAAGGACAGTAGCTGAATGTATTGGCAAGCATTTTGATATTCCTTGTTAAGATCTCTTAACACTCCCTTATAAAATGAATTGAGAAATAATGCAATAAATTTGTAGAACCACCATGGAGTTTCGAGAAAAATCTAATGTGTGCTGTGATGAATATCATCTCTGATTGCATCGAGAATCTCAAGCTTCCAGTGCGGTTTTCTAAATGAGTAGATGGCAATTGGGATGAGGCAACTTAGAACAAGGCCACCAATCAGCAATATTTCATAGGCAAGGTTGCTTTCAACAATAAAGCGGAAAACAGGTGGGGCAAAGCTAAAGGCGAGCGTAAACAATGATGCTAATACTCCTACAACTACAGCAATCCACATCCCTGTATTACCGAAGGGGACTTTGTAGGTACGATGTACATGTGGTTTCTTATAACGCAGAACAATCCCAGAAATGAGTAAAAAGATATACATAATAATGTACATTTGTGCAGCCAATGCATTGAGAATCCAGTACGAAATATTGATGTTAGGAAGGAAGAGAAAAACAAAAGCAGCGATGGTCACAACAATCGCTTGGAAGAGCATAAGGTTTACAGGTGTATGGTGTTTATTTAGTTTATGGAAAATGGGAGGAAGGCATCCGTGCTCTGTTGTAACAAAAAGTCCCTTGACTCCGGCAATCGCCCAAGCATTTAACTCTCCAAGGGCTCCAAGAGCTGTGAAAATTGCAATAACAGGAACCATCCAACTAAGATTGTACATGGCAAAAAAGGATCTAAAAGCATCAAGAAGGCCTGAGACTAGGCTAATTTCTTGCTGAGGAATCACAATAGCAATTGCAAGCGAACCTAAAATCAAAATAGAGAGGGTAATAATTGCAGCAGCGAAGATGGCGCGCGGATAGTTTTTCTGTGGATTTTTAACCTCTCGAGCCAAGTTGGCATTCGCTTCAAGTCCAGCAAGAGCTAAAAATATTCCAGCTAGGAAGACAAAACTTGACACATCAAAGTCGGGCAGAAGGTCTATAGGCCTAACTGAAATTGAAAGAGGACGACCCGTGATAACCCACCAAGCACCGAGGCAAATTAAAATTAAACCTGGCAAAATTGCGCCAATAATCACACAAATGGTGCTCATCCAAGCAGAGGTTTTGATTCCGAAAAAATTAAGAAAGGTGATTCCCCAAAAACCAACTAAAATAACAGTTAGCAGATAAATTTTATTTGTAGCAAGACTTGGGTCAAAAACATAGGCAATGGCAGAAGCTATGAAGGCGAGCATTGCAGGATACCAGGTCATATTGTGAAACCACTGCATCCAGATAGTAAAAAAGCCCCACCGATCCCCCAAAGCTTCACGAGCCCAAATAAAAACACCGCCCGCTTTAGGCCAACCTGAAGCGAGTTCAGCTGAGACTAATGCGTAGGGAATCATAAAGACTATAGCTGCAACGATATAATAAAAAATCGAGGAGAGGCCGTATTCAGCCGTTAAAGGTAAATTTCTAAGGCTAATAACAACGGCCGTCGAAAGCATCGCCAAAACAAAAACATTTAAAGAACGTTGATGTCCAGGCAGGTGCCCAACTTCAGGATCATGCATATCAGGAATTTAGCATATTGTTAATAAACTATGCCACTGTAATCTTACTGCTCAAGTAGATATCTTGCACAAGATTAACCATTTGAATTCCTTCTTTGAAAGGACGTTGGAAGGCTTTACGACCTAAAATCAGTCCCATTCCACCAGCTCGCTTATTGATCACGGCTGTTCTAGCTGTCTCTGCAAAATCATCTTTCCCAGAGGCTCCTCCAGAATTAATAGTACCGGCGCGCCCAGCATAGCCATTAAGGACTTGGTAGCGACAAAGATCAATTGGGTGGTCAGAAGAGAGTTCTGTGTAAACTTTTTCATGAGTTTTCCCAAATTTCAGAGCCTTATAACCACCATTATTTGTTGGAAGCTTCTGCTTAAGAATGTCTGCTCCAATCGTTGCACCTAGGTGGTCAGCTTGCCCAGTTAGGTCGGCAGCTGTATGGTAATCTGTATTTCCGATTATAAATGCTGGATTGCGCATGTAGCACCAAAGAACTGTTGCCATTCCAAGGTCATGAGCGTGGGCAAAGGCTTTAGTCACTTCTACAAGTTCCTTTGAACACTCCGGCGAACCAAAATAAATTGTAGCGCCTACAGCTACAGCTCCCATCTCATACGCTTGCTTGATTGAAGCGAACATTATTTGATCAAAGGTATTGGGGTATGAGAGCAGCTGATTGTGATTAAATTTAAGAATGAAGGGGATTTTATGAGCATACTTTCTAGCTACCATCGAGAGGACGCCATAGGTTGATGCAACCGCATTACATCCACCTTCAATTGCTAGCTGAACAATATTTTCTGGATCAAAGAAGTCGGGGTTTGGAGCAAAAGAGGCTCCTGCTGAATGCTCCACACCTTGGTCAACTGGAAGAATGGAAAGATAACCTGTATTTGCCAAACGACCATGGGAATAGAGTGCTTCAAGGTTTCTTAGAACACGTAAATTGCGATCTGATCCAGAAAAAGTGCGACTCACCCAATCTGGACCAGGCAGATGGAGCCGCTCTTTGTTGACTTTACATTTATGATTCAGAAGAGATTGTGCCTCAGAGCCTAAAAGCTCTTCAATTTTCGCTGTAGAATTCATTGTTTGTGTTGTCATTTCTTTCACCTATCGATCGTTTTCTACACGGTAGAATATGATTTCAATATAGTCAAGAAACAGTTATAATTTTCCCCCATGGAAAGTGAAGATTTAGTTGTTGTAAAAAATTTGAAAAAACGGTTTCAAACCACTGACGCTCTTTCAAATATCTCATTAACGGTTAAACGGGGGGAGATCTATGGGATTATTGGGCGCAGTGGTGCTGG
Organism: Chlamydia trachomatis; assembly: GCA_945861315.1. Taxonomy (GTDB): domain Bacteria; phylum Chlamydiota; class Chlamydiia; order Chlamydiales; family JAAKFR01; genus JAJACK01. The sequence goes on along the minus strand of CAMAUB010000009.1, from coordinate 4,684 downwards.
GAAATCAACACTAATCCATTGTTTGACAGGGCTACAATCTCTCACAGAGGGAAGTGTGACAATTGCTGGGCTGGAAATTTCATCTCTTACGAAAAAAGCTCTTTGCTCTGCTCGCAAAAAAATCGGTATGGTCTTTCAACATTTTAGTCTCTTCGCTAGCCGAACAGCTCTCGAAAATGTTTTATACCCTCTTGAAATTGATGGAAGGCGATGTGAGAAGCGGGGTAGAGAGCTTCTTAGGCTCGTTGGGCTAGAAAAGAGTGCTGATCTTTATCCATCTCAACTTAGTGGTGGGCAAAAACAGCGTGTAGCTATTGCTCGTGCGCTTGCGGCAAGTCCAGAGGTCTTGCTCTGCGATGAACCCTCCTCAGCTTTAGATCCTGAAACAACATCCTCCCTTCTTGAACTTCTGGCTAAATTAAATCAAGAACTTGGTTTAACCATTCTCCTGATCACTCATGAAATGGGAGTGATTAAGAAAATTTGTACTCATGTTGCTGTCCTTGATGAGGGTACAATTGTAGAAGAGGGGAGTGTTCTCAATCTCTTTGCTAGACCAAAGCATCCAACAACGCGTCGTTTTTTGCAGAATATTGTCCATGATATTCCTGATCATTTATTTCTAAAAAGAGAAAACACAGAACTTCTGCGCCTTTGCTTTATTGAGGGGCTAGCCGAAAAAGCTGTGATCTCTCAACTAGCAAAAACATTTCCTGTTGATGTGAATATTTTGCTCGGAGCTATCGACATGCTTCAAGAAGGAAGAATCGGAAGCCTTCTTATCGAGCTGAGTGGGCAGAGCGAAGATAGAGAGCGTGCCCGCGCCTTTTTAGAAGAGCTAAAAGTGATTGTGGAGGTGGTTTCATGAATAATATAGAACTTGCCATTCGTCTAATTCCAATTGAACTACTCAATACGCTCTATATGGTCTTTGTCTCGGGATTTTTTGCCCTAATTATCGGCCTTCCAATTGGCATCTACCTCTCAACTTCTGGCAAAGAAGGATTAGCTCCAAGCGTCACTCTTCACTCCGTTCTTGGAGTTATCGTCAACATTGGACGTTCAATTCCATTTGCCATTTTGATTGTGGCTATTTTTCCTTTTACTCGCCTAATTGTGGGAACAAGCATTGGAACAACAGCTGCCATTGTCCCTCTAACGATTGCGGCGGCACCATTTTTTGCGCGCATAGTAGAGTCAGCTCTACAAGCTGTGGATCGCAATGTGATTGAAGCCGCTTTAGTCATGGGCTCTTCTCAAGGACAAATTGTTCGAAAAGTCCTTCTTCCTGAAGCTCTGCCTGCCTTAATCCGCGGACTGACACTCACTCTTGTTAACCTAATCGGCTACAGTGCAATGGCAGGACTAGTTGGTGGTGGAGGCCTTGGAAAAATTGCTATTCAGTATGGCTACCAAAGGTTTAATGGTTTTTTAATGCTTATCACACTCATTCTTCTTCTTCTCTTAGTTGAGATTGTCCAGTGGGTTGGCCAAGGGATTGCTTATAAAATTAAGCGTAAACGAGGTCTATAATGAAACAATTGCTCCTTTTTTTTACGATCCTCTTAGTTGGATGCACCCCTTCTGGAAAAACTCTTAAAGTTGCTGCAACGCCTCTGCCTCATGCAGAAATCCTCAAAGTGATTGAACCCGAACTAAAAAAAGAGGGCATCAGATTAAAAATCATTGAAGTGGATGACTACACAATCCCTAACCGCTTGCTAGCTGAAAAGCAAGTCGATGCAAACTTTTTTCAACACCGTCCATTTCTTGATGATCAAGTGAATCGCTTTGGATATGAGATTGAAGAACTTACCAAAGTGCACATCGAACCTCTTGGAATCTACTCACAAAAGGTTAAATCTCTAAACGATGTGAAAGATGGTAGTCTTATTGCTATTCCAAGTGATCCAATAAATGAAGCACGGGCTCTCAATCTTCTTGCTGATGTTGGATTGATTACATTGCACCCGATAGCAAAGGGGAGTTATGCAACGCCGCTTGATATTGCTGACAACCCAAAGAAATTAAAGCTCGAAGAAATTGATGCTCCATTCTTACCCCGCACACTAAAAGATGTGACTCTTGCTGTGATACCAGTCAATTTTGCTCTGCAAGGTCACTTAAATCCTGCACAAGCTATTGCAAGTGAAGACACTAATTCTCCTTATGCAAATATTATTGCCATTCGTAAAGGGGATGAGAAGCGAGAAGAGATTATTGCTCTAAAAAAACAGATGAACTCTGCGGCTGTCAAGGCATTCATTATATCTAGGTATGAAGGGGCTATACAGCCCGCTTTTTAGAGGTTTTTTAAGCTTTGGTCCAGCCTTCGAATGAGTGTGATGGCTTCATCGATTTGGTCATCGTTGAATTGTCCCCGAAGGTGTTTATAAGAGACATCAACAAGAATCTCCTGATAATCTTGAAAAGTGCGTGTTGAGCGTGTTGTGTCCTTAGAGCAATCATCCCAAAGCCTTAGATTAATCGACTCTTCAAAGTAGGGCTCTTTTTTAAATGAGATGTAATCCGATGAATCTTGTGCATATGCGCCCCCCTGTTCAACAAGCCTTTGCACAGAAGCTTGACTGAGATGGACAGCATAGCCGGCGTCAACCGCAAGTAAAAAACGCTTAGCTTTAATCAGGTTACCAGCAGGCCTAGCTACTGCTTCTCCCCAAAGAGAAGAGAGATAGTTATAGCTTTCTTGCTGTGGATTTTTTGACTCTGGGTTAATAATTCTTCCAATATCATGCAAAAGAGCTGCAATAATAAGACTTGACTGATCCGCTTGTGACTTCCAAGCCAAGTCAGCGGCTTGTAGAGCGTGTTCATACTGAGTAATCTGCTCACCAATCATATCGTCACATGATTTGTAAGCATTCTCAATGGTTTGTACAAGACGCACAAGCTTTGGTTTGATACGATCATTAAACGTAGTATTGACCTCTGGCTGCGCTTTTTGGGGATGAGCAAACAGGGACTGAAAAAAACAACAGATAATTAACAACATAACAAAAAGACTCCCTTCTTAGCGTTAATCAAGGGATTGTGAGCTCCCCAAAAGGGGAGCTCATTGAACATTAGTATTACTTGCAAGGCTTCTTGCAACAGATTTTTTTTACTCTAATAATCAGCCATATAGCTGACACGCCAATAATATCATAAACGATCATATCAACATGTGTACCCGTAAGGAAGAAATCAATGAGATTCCAGTCGAAAAATCCGACAGTTCCCCAGGTGATACCCCCAATTATTACAAATATCCAAGCAATGACATCTAATACCCTCATGTATACCTACCTTTTTTACTTTTTACAGCTTGTCGCACACAAAAATTTACATCTAATGATGAGCCAAATCGCACTTACACCAACGATGTCATAGATAATTGTTTCAACAGTTGTTCTTCCAAAAAAGAAATCAATTATATTCCAATTAAAAAATCCGACAGTTCCCCAGGTGATGCCCCCGATCAATACCAAGATCCGAGCAATGACATCAAGTATTTTCATTTTCTAACCTTCCTTTTAATTAAATAAGATTCTCCTTCTTTTTAACACATGAATGTTTTTTTGAAAGAACTTTTTTTAAACTGCTTAAATTAAGCAGGTAGTGAAAATAAGCTTTAGCTGATTTCGAAAGAAATCTAATAAAATAAAGAGCTATCCCAAAAATCAAATCAAACTTTTATTAAAAAATGAGTGTAGCTCTGATCGTCCATTAAGCTAAAGAAGCTGTGATATTAATCTTTTTGCAGAAAGTGTTACTGTAACTTGAAAGCCCTCTTGGTCGCTTCTAAATATCCTAGCAATATTTTTTGGCATACCAAATGCGCCTCCGTTTTCAAAAATTTTTCCACAAGTTTTTATAACCTTTTCAATATGTTCTGCAAAGTTGGGACGTCCATCCTTAACAACAAAAATGATCGCCCCTTCTGGAGAAGGAGATAGTGTAACTACAGTGGTATCATGTTCTACGTACTCGCTCCTCATGCACTTTTGAAGGTTCGCACTAAAATAGGCAATAACTTCGTCTGTGATCTCTACAGCACCCTTTGGTTTTGTGTGTGCATATTCAAATGGATTAAAAACTACGTCTGATAAAGGTACTGCCATGATGTTATTTTCCTTAAGGGTTGTGTTTTTATAGAAATTATAAAGAGGATATCTACAACAAACATTTTCAGCAAATGTTTTAAATACTTTTCAGTTGCTACTCTCATTTTATTAGAGAGTTCAGGTGCTTAAATAATAACTTTTATTTAAAAAAAACATCAATTACTTATAAGATTTATCTCTTTTTTATGTAGGCTTGTATGAAAAAAACACTTATTGCATTGGTTCTGCTTTTGGGATTGCCTCTGCTCGCCGAGTCATATACCTATGGCAGCACAAGCCGTCCAGATGATTCTTCCTGGAGTTGGAATGGGATACCGCTCTTATCCATATGAATTTAATAACAACATAACATATATTATCAGACCTTATATTTAGAATGAGTTATTTGTCACCCTTCCACCTAAACCTTAATAACATTAGGTAATCGCGCTTGAGGTCCAAAAGCCTCATTGGCAAAAAAAGGTTGCTCTTGATTTAAGAAGTGACATGATAGTCCTTCAAATTAACCCGGCATCTAAAGTGCCAAAACAAGGAGCAACCAATGAAGCATTATGTAGGAT
>CAMAUB010000008.1 GCA_945861315.1 Chlamydia trachomatis | reverse complement strand
TAGACTTATGTTAAGTTTTTGTATATAATAGTTTTAAGACAATAAGATAATAGTAATGCTTATTACTATTCACTTCCTGAAAGAAGAGGGTGGTTTATAACATTTATTTTAACAGACTTATGTCATATTTTGTTGAATAACAGTTATTCGTAATAACAAGAGGAAATCATGGCAGCAACTCCATCAGCATCCCATCCAGAAGGTCTCCAGCCACACTTTTTTCAAAAACATCACACTGCGATTCTGGCGACCTCTGCCCTTATAACGGCTGTCTCTTTATTTGCAGTTGGTTATTTTGCGGCTCTAGGAGCTGCCTCTTTCATGACTACACTTATTCCTCTCTCTTTTATGGCTGTTGGATCGACCGCTTTTTTCATTGCGGCTCTTATAAAAAAACCCCTTCCAAAAATCCAAGCAATTGCAGCCCAATGCCATCTAGACCATAACCCTGTATGTGCTCGGCAACACGACCTTGTATGCGATCGGCAACACGACCTTGTATGCGATCGACAACACGACCCTGTATGCGATCGACAACACGACCTCGTCGTCTGTACAAGGCGACATATAGATGATTCAGCGGCATCTAGCTCAACTGATTCCGGTGGTGATGATGATTTCGTAGATGCTACTGACACAAGCGCTACCCTTACTCCACCTGAATTTGCGGTCCATGCCGATGTTAATCCAGCCGAAACACCTCCCTCCTCGCTAAGCGCTCCAGCAACCTTTGTGCATGACCATACCGACGTTAGCCCAGCCGAAGTACTTACCTCTCCAAGTGGTGCTATAGCTGCTGCTGGCATGGAAGAACCAGGTAGTGGTGATGGTGACTTTGCTATAATCGCCTCTGCGTCTGGCGGAGCTCAAGCAACCTTTGTGCATGACCATACCCACGTTAGCCCAGCCGAAGTACTTACCTCTCCAAGTGGTGCTATAGCTGCTGCTGCTGCTGAAATGGAAGCATCAGATAGTGATGATGACTTTGCTATGATCGCCTCTGCGTCTGGCACTGCTCCATTAGGCTTTGTGCATGACCATAGCGACCCTAACTCAACCGAAATACTTGCCCCACTTGGAATTGACTACCTCCCTTTTGATGCTCTACAAACCTCTGCTCAAGCTATAGAGGTACTTTCCCGAGGTATTCTTGAGCCTCTTTTTGAAGAAGGAAAGCAGATCTATTGTGGAATTATCCGTCTTTATATGCATATCTACGGACACGCACCGACTAGTCGTGAGGCAGACAGAATCACACAGACCATTTCGAATATGGATAATTGGAAGCATGCAATCCAAACGGCATTACATGATCCTGATTTCTTTGTATGGATGGGAGTGGATAGCGCCTTCACTTTAGACCTTATGGGGGAAGCTTATGCGTACCGAAATGGTGAAAAAACGCTAGAGCAGATGTGCAATTTATTAAAGTGCAAAGCATTTGCTCTTTGTGGAGATGCTCGTCTGGATGGAGTCATTAATCAATGGTTTGAAAAATTAAAAGAAGCCCCCCTTCAAGGACAACTTAAAATGTCCGAGCCAGAAGAACGAAGACTACTTGTTCAAGCTTATGCTGAGATGGAAGAGACTCAAAAAGCTCAGCTAACCTGGCTTTTTGGTTCTTTAATTCACAGACGGCTGAGTAACGATCTTATCAGGCGTTGGAATGACATTACTGATGAGTTACAAATGACAGACTCTGATGAGGCTCGCATGCTCAATAGACTCCACTGGTGTCTAACTGAAACAGTTATTTGGGCGGGAGGAAAAGCGTTTGCTACTAAGATTCGTCATAAGATCGCAACCCCTCTTGTAGGGTTACCATTGGAACGCTTTGTTCCACTGATTATGGAGATGACTAAACCTTTGATGCTTCCATTAGCTCTTGCTAAATGTCCAGTTAGTAAATTGCACCCAATTTTACGTAGAGTTACTGAGGATTCGCGCCTTGACAAGACTAACCTCATGACACTTGCTGTATCTCTTCGCGTTGTCTTTCAAGAGCGGATGGCATAGAACTTGCTCTACTCTTTCCATCTAACCAAGGTGGAAGTGATGGAAAGAAATGCAGAGCAACAGAAAATAGCTTATCTAGAGTTTGTCAATGATCAGTTGGTCAGTGAAATTCACTATGTCGATCGACTACTAAAAATCATTGGCTTCCCCGAAGGGCTAGAGACAATCAAGAGTGCGGCTCAAGAAGTGATCGAAGAAGAAGGGCTTACTGAATCTGAATAACTCACTCACTTAGAGTCATGAAGAGGCAATTAAATGCTTCTTGCGGAAAGGCTTGTTCCCCTTCTCACGCTCATAAGGCCTAAGACGGGGCGCCTCTATGCAAGCATTACAGCAACACCCTTTCTGCTTTTCAATACACTCTTTGCAACAGATAAATAACGTGTTACAATCCATATTTGCACAGTTGTATTGGATGTCACAAGACGTACCACAGTAAGAGCATGTCGCAATTGGCTCCACCTCTTTTCCATCGATTGGGACCGATAGGCGATCATCAAAAACAAAGAGCTTTCCCTTCCAATGCGCATTTCCCTCTTGTTGGCCGTAAGCAATCACTCCGCCATCAAGCTGGTAGACAGATTCAAATCCTCGTGCTTTAAGTAAAGCAGAGTAGAGCTCACACCGAATTCCACCAGTGCAATACATCATCACTTTGGTCTTTTTAAAATCTTGATTCTCTTTGAGGCTCTCTTTGAGCTGGTCGGCGTAGCTTGGAAAATCACGAAATTTGGTAAGCGGAGGAAGAGTTGCTCCCTCAAAGTGACCAATTTCCCATTCATAATCATTGCGTACATCAAGCAGGAGATACTCTTCATCCGACTCAAGCATTTCACGCCATTGTTTCGGGGAGACATGCTCACCCCCTTTGGAGAGGTCGGCCGGCTCACCTAAAGCAACTAGATGCTTACGCGTTTTTATAGTCATACGAGGAAAAATATTTTCATCAGTTGTATGAACTTTAAATTTTACACTCGGAAGAAAGCTGGTTAGCCAAGTCATATACGCCTCGGTATCTGCCTGAGCTCCGCTCATCTGGCCATTAATCCCCTCTTCGCTGATGTAGATACGTCCAGTCACATCACGATCTTTAAAAAATCTTTTATGATTTTTCATCTCTTGAAAGGGATTTTCAATAGGGGTGAAGATGTAATAGGCAAGGGCACAATAGGTCATAGAGGGAGGATCTTAGCACAATAAATAATTCCATTGTAGAAAAATCCTAGGGGGAGTATTATTCTGTGCTAGTTAATACTAAGGAGTATTTAATGTCACGATACCGAGGTCCTAAAAACCGAATTGCACGTCGCTTTGGAGCAAATATTTTTGGTCGCGCCCGCAATCCCCTTTTGAAAAAACCCAATCCTCCGGGACAACACGGAGCGAGAAGAAGAAAGAAGTCTGACTTTGGGCTTCAGCTTGACGAGAAGCAAAAGCTCAAAGCGTGCTATGGTATGCTTTTAGAAAAACAACTTGTCTCTTCTTTCAAAGCCGCATTTAAAAAGAAAGGCAATACAGCACACCTTTTTATGCAGCGCCTCGAGTGCCGCCTAGATAACGTTGTTTATCGTCTACGTTTTGCTCGTACAATTTTTGCTGCACATCAATTGATTTCACACGGGCATATTTCTGTTGATGGAAAGAAGGTTGATCGTCGTTCATTTTTTGTGAAACCTGGCATGCTGATTGCCGTTCGTGAAAAATCACGTAAAGTTCAGTCGATTATCGATTCTATGGAAACAGCCTCTCAGCAGCTTCCCGATTATTTCGAACTAAACAAAGACAATTTCCAAGGTAAGTTAACAATGGAACCAAACCTCGAGCAAATCGAAGCGCAACTTCCACTTCCAGTTAACATTCCTGCTGTTTGCGAATTCTTAGCACACAGAACGTAACGATTAAAAGATAGACCACGGCTCCACTTCCAAAATGCACTAACTGCATGAGGATGGAGCGTGGTAGTTCATAAAAGAAGCTTTGCACCCCATAAGCAGAAGCTGCCGCACAAATGCATCCGCCAATAATCCACCTTAGCCCTTCGAAGCTTGCCTTCTCTTTTTGAAGATAGTAGAGAACGACAGCATTAGCTGTTGCTGCAATACTTGTGGCTACGGCTATACTTATAGCTCCCATCTTGAAGAAAAAGACAAATAGGCTATTTAGCACAATATTGAGGACAACACAGCTAAATGAGACAAGGGTGGGTGTTAGATAATTTTTTCGAGCATAGAAGGTCGCTGCAAAAACAAGGACAAGGCTCATGGGAAGAAGTCCAATACCGTAGGCCCAAAGACAGTGCGTTGTCTCATGGATTGCTGCCAAAGTGAATTTTCCATGCCCATAGACAAGATTAACAGCTGAAAGACCAAGAACAAAGATGCCAACTGTGATTGGAAGCATAAGCTGAGTGATTTTACTTGTGGCATAGTTAAAGAATTTAGAACTCTTCTGTTTATCTTTTGCCTGAATAGCCCGCGTTAGCGGGGGTAGAAGAGCTCCTGCCATACCTATACCAAAAAGAGCCAACGGAAGTTGCTGAAGGCGTATAGCATACCAGAGGAATGCGGGGCCTTCTGGATCGGCAATTCGGGCAAAAATGACATCTAAGGCACTATTGATCTGGGTTGCAGTCACACCGATAATACCCAGTAGAAAAGGGCGGATAATGGGTAAAATGGGCATCCTCTCTTCTACGGAATAGTTAAGCAATTTAAGAACCCTAGGAAGGGTGACAGCCCACTGAAGTATAAAGGCAAAAACAAGAATCATAGCTAAATTTTGCATCGCAATGCGCTGCGGTGTGTTCCACAGAAAACAGATGGCTATAATCCAAACGGCATTCAAAAAAGAGGGGGCTATGCTTGGGAGAAAAAAGCTTCGCTCACAGTTGAGAAAAGAGATATTTAGAGCATAAAGAGAGATGAAGACAATCGCTGGAAGCAGGAGCATGGTCAAGATCATCACATCTTGATTTTCAAGAGAAATTTGTGCGAAAAAAAGAATTCCTCCAAGGGTCATTTCTACAAGCACGATAATTAGAAGTAAGATCGCCGTTATCCCAGTTGAGAGGTCGTAGAAAAAGCGGGCAGCTTTTTTTGGATCCTCCCGCTTTAAGTCTTCAAAGTGAGGAACAAAGGCGGAGTGAAGTGCCCCCTCTCCGAAAAGACGGCGCAAAAGATGAGCAAAACGGAAGGCCATCCAAAAGGCAGCAACAGCTGGAGCTGTTCCAAAGGCTGCCGCCATCAACACTTCTCGTCCAAGGCCAGAAAAGCGGCTAATGAGCGTGCCTGAAAAAAATCTTTTAGCCGATCTAGCGATCGTAAACTCTGAATCCTTCACACTAGGAAATATATCTTATATGCATTATATTTGCACCCGAAGCTATATGACGAGCTGAAAGAGACCTTTGCAATGAGAGCTTCTGCAGATCAACTTTTAATTGGAGCACACACATCGGCTGCTGGCGGCGCACATAATGCTCTGCTAGAGGGCAGGTCTATTGGTGCGACAACGGTACAACTTTTTACGGCAAACCAAAAGCAGTGGAAAGGAAAACCTTTAACTGAAGAGGCAATTGAGGCTTTCCAAGATACAAAAGCGAAGACTGGCCTTGAGGAGATCATGAGCCATGCCAGCTATTTGATCAATTTGGGCTGCCCAAATAGCGATACGCTGAAAAAGAGTCGACAAGCATTTCGCGAAGAGCTAATGCGCTGCATAGATCTTGGAATCTCTTACCTTAATTTCCACCCTGGCGCCGCTCTTCAAGAGCCTATTGAGGGCTGTCTTGATCGAATTGTGCAGAGTTTACTTGGTATGGAAGATCTCATCATCGATGATTCAACTGTTCTTTTGCTAGAAACCACTGCGGGTCAAGGATCATGTGTGGGATATCGCTTTGAAGAGCTTGCCTATATTATTGAGCAGACAAAGGATAGTCTGCCAATTGGTATCTGTATTGATACATGTCACATCTTTGCAGCTGGCTATGACATCCGTACAAATGCGGGATGGTGCAAGACGCTTGATGAGTTTGATCGCACAGTTGGGCTTAACTATCTCTATGCATTCCATCTCAATGACTCGCTCAAAGAGCTTGGTTCAAGGCGTGATCGTCACGCTCCTTTAGGAGAGGGAGAAATTGGACTTGAATGCTTTAAGTTCTTAATGCAAGATCGGAGAACGCGCGAGTTGCCAAAATATTTAGAAACACCAGGAGGACCACCTCTTTGGGAGAAAGAAATTTGGAAATTAAGGGAGTATGCAAAATGAGAACGCGCATTAGAGCGATCAAAGAAGATAAAGGTCATATTGGCCAAGAGCGTACTGTTAAAGGGTGGGTTCGTACTGTACGTGATCAAAAAAGCTTCACATTCCTCGAAATTAATGATGGTTCCACCCTCTCTAACCTACAGATCATTGCTGATCCAAAGCTGAATATTCATGATGTGACGACAGGAGCTGCAGTTGCAATTACTGGGATCGTCGTTGAAAGCCCAGGTGGAAAGCAAAGTGTTGAGATTCAAGCAAATTCTCTACACCTTATTGGCAACTGCTCGGCAGAAGAGTATCCCTTACAGAAAAAGCGGCACTCTCTTGAATTTCTACGCACCATTGCTCATTTGCGCCCACGCACAAACACAATTGGAGCTGTGACACGTGTTAGAAATGCGCTTGCCTATGCAACTCACCGCTTTTTCCAAGAGCAAGGCTTTTTCTACATCCACACTCCAATCATTACTTCATCAGATTGCGAGGGTGCCGGCGAATTATTTCAAGTGACAACCCTCAACCAGCAAGCGCTGCCACATAGTGAAGATGGAGCTGTTGATCACTCAGCAGATTTCTTTAGTAAAATAGCCTACCTCACCGTCTCTGGACAGTTCAACGCAGAAATCTATGCCTCTGCTCTTTCAGACATCTATACATTTGGTCCAACCTTTCGCGCTGAAAATTCCAACACATCTCGCCATCTTGCTGAATTTTGGATGGTTGAGCCTGAGATTGCATTTGCAAACTTGGATGACGACATGGATCTTGCTGAGGCGTATCTTAAAGCAATTTTTGATTCATTGCTTAAAACATGTCCCGAAGATATGGAATTTTTCGATAACTTCATCTGCAAGGGAGTCAAAAAACGGCTTGAAGAGGTGGTCCATACACCTTTTGAGCGCATCACCTATACAAAGGCTATTGAAATCTTGAAAGAGTGTGGGGAGTCGTTTGAATTTCCAATCAACTGGGGAGCAGACCTCCAAGCGGAACATGAACGCTACCTTTGTGAAAAGCACTTTCAAAAACCTGTAATCGTCTATAACTACCCCATTGCAATCAAACCCTTTTATATGCGCGTGAATGATGATAACAAGACGGTAGCCAATATGGATGTTTTGGTTCCAGGGGTGGGAGAGATTGTTGGCGGTAGCCAGCGTGAAGAGCGGCTTGACATCCTATCTAGACGGATGGATGATCTTGATATGGACAAACATAGTTACTGGTGGTATTTAGAGCTGCGCAAATATGGCTCTGTACCACATGCAGGCTTCGGAGCAGGTTTTGAGCGGCTCATCCTTTTTGCAACGGGGATGGAAAATATTCGAGATGTCATCCCTTTTCCTCGCTATCCCGGACACGCCTCTTTTTGATAAATTAGGAAGCAACTCCTTGCAAATAACGTAGTTGTTTGAGGTTGAATATCTCAAGCTGGTGATGGGTCGCTTTGGCGATCACTTCATACTCTATACGCTCTAGCTCTGAGATTTTGAGTTTTCGATTACGCTCCATGACGCGTGTGAGTTGATCAATATTCATCAACTTCACTTGAGGATTTTCTGCAATGGTTGGGTTAACATTGCGTGGAACTGAAAGGTCTATCACAAGCTTTGGGCTAAGAATTTTGCCAGAGCTATTCGAGATGAGAAAATTGGGACATTTTGTTGCAAAAATAGCGAGATCATACGTATGCCACTGCTCAAGCTTCTCCCATAGAAGGTGGCGATAGGCGCTCACTTTTGCCTCTGTGCGATTACACAAGGTGATCTCTCCAATTTTTTTCTGCTTAAACCAACTATGAATTTTATGGTTTATTTTTGACAGGCCTACAAAAAGAATGCGTTTCTCTTCAAGAGAGCCAAGAAAATAATTCCCCATGTGGTAAATTGTCTCTTCAAGAGTTGGTAGTCCTCTTCTAATGGTGAATTGTGTTCTCACATCTTTTCCAATTTTCAAGCACTTTTGAAAAAGAAAATGCAGTTCATAGCAAAGTGAATGACCAACTTCTAGGTACGCTTGTTTCACCTGTCCTTGGATTTCTGTCTCGCCGATAATGGCACTATCCATTCCAGAGGTGACACGTGCTAAATGCTTAAAGCAGTCTATCCCAAAATAAGAATAGACTCTGTGTTCAAACTCTTCATTAAGTTCGTCACGCATGACTTGAAGAAGATAGATGTGTGCATCTGATAGGTCTTCTGCATGAAAATAAATCTCTGTACGGTTGCACGTTGATAAAAGAACGTAGGAAATTCTTGGATGAAAAGACTTAGAGCCAAATCGTCTGGTACAAACTTTTGCTATTTTTTCCCTCAGTGCAACTGAGGCAAGTTTGTGATTAATCCCAATAATTCCAATGCGCATACCATCTAGATATACCTCATGAATTCCTTTAAGAAAACTCTGTTTATTGCCTTACGGGCCCTCAACATATACTCATCCAAGCTCAAAATAAGAAATTTGGGCTTGAATGAGTATGTTTTTTTCCTTCGAAGGCTTCTTCACAGACAGAAATTTCTGTGTACTATATGATGGCGAGTAATGGCAAAAAAGTATGATGAAAGCACCGTACAAACCGTAGATGCGCTGACGCACATTAGACTTAGGTCTGGCATGTACATTGGGCGGCTAGGTGACGGGACGCATATTGATGATGGGATCTATATCCTTCTAAAAGAAGTCATCGATAACAGCACTGATGAATTCATTATGGGCAATGGATCCAAAATCACTATTTCTTTTGATCCTAAGGCCCAACGCATTTCCATTCGTGATTTTGGACGTGGAATTCCACTTGGTAAGGTGATCGAGTGTGTTTCACAGATTAATACGGGTGCTAAGTATAATGATGAAGTCTTCCAATTTTCAGTCGGTCTTAATGGTGTTGGACTTAAAGCCGTCAATGCGCTCTCTTCTCACTTCATTGTTCGCTCTTTTCGCGAAAAAGAGATGATGGAAGCGGTATTTATTTCTGGAAAGCTGCAGTCTAAAAAGAAAAAAGCAACAACAGAGCGCAATGGGACCTATGTTGAGTTTATTCCAGATAGTGAAATTTTCAAAGAATTCAACTATCAAGAGGAGCTTATCCGTAAGCGCCTTTGGCATTATGCTTATCTAAATACCGGTTTGACTCTTAATTTCAATAGTGAAGCAATTCAATCAGAGTGGGGTCTTCTTGATCTTCTCAATCATGAGGTCACAGAAGATCGTCTTTATGAACCATTGCACTATCGCGGCACCCATCTTGAGTTTGCTTTCTTGCATACGCAAAGTTATGGAGAGAGCTATTTTTCTTTTGTCAATGGTCAATACACTGCAGATGGAGGATCACATCTCTCAGCTTTTCGAGAAGGTATTTTAAAGGGAGTGAACGAGTTTGCTAAGAAAAATTATCAAGGTGTTGATGTACGTGAAGGGATTGTCGCCTGTATCCTTGTAAAAGTGAAGGATCCAGTTTTTGAATCTCAAACAAAAAATAAGTTGAGCAATACAGAAATTCGCACTCCAATTATGCAAGAGGTGAAGCAAGCCGTCTTCCAAATGTTGCACAAAGAGAAGGGTGTCGCCTCAAAGCTGACTGAACGAATCTCTTTCAATGAGAAGTTGCGCAAAGAGCTTTCAGCCGTCAAGAAAGAAGCAAAAGAGAAGCAGAAAAAAATCTCCTATAAAATTCCAAAGTTGCGCGACTGCAAATTCCACTTCGACCAAGACTCTCTTTATAGTGACAAGACGATGATTTTTTTAACTGAGGGAGAATCAGCAAGCGCCTCGATTGTTTCATCTAGAGATCCCCTAACACAAGCAATCTTTACCCTCCGAGGAAAACCACTCAATGTGCACGGGATGAAATTGGATCAGCTCTACAAAAATGAAGAGATGTTCAACTTGATGAACGCATTGAATATTGAAGATGATCTCTCGGGTTTGCGCTATAACAAAATTGTCTTAGCAACAGATGCCGATGTCGATGGAATGCATATTCGCAACCTTCTCATCACATTTTTCCTCACCTATTTCGAAGGTCTTGTGATTGGTGGTCATCTCTATGTCCTTGAAACTCCTCTTTTCAAGGTGCGTAATAAGGATAAAACACTCTACTGTTATAATAGTGAGGAGAAAGAGAGAGCCATTAAGGCATTAAAATCTCCTGAAATCACAAGGTTCAAGGGGCTTGGGGAAATCTCTCCAGGGGAATTTAAGCAATTTATTGGAGAGAAAATGCGGCTAAAGCCGGTTGTCGTAAACGCCTTTTCTGATATCAAGCCAACACTTGAGTTCTATATGGGTAAAAATACGCCAGAACGAAAACAATTTATCATGAATAATTTGATCAATGAAGGATGATATAAAAGATCAGTTTCGGGAGAATTATCTCCGCTACGCCTCTTACGTGATCCTCGATCGTGCGATTCCACACGCCTTTGATGGCCTAAAACCTGTACAACGACGTATCTTGTGGACCCTATTCAAGATGGATGATGGGAAGCTCCACAAGGTTGCTAATGTGGCTGGACAGACAATGGCCCTTCATCCTCATGGAGATGCAGCAATTATTGATGCCCTGGTCACCATTGCGAACAAAGAGTATCTACTTGAAAGACAGGGAAATTTTGGTAATCCTCATACAGGAGATCCAGCTGCTGCTGCCCGTTATATTGAGACAAAGCTTGGTCCACTTGCAAAAGAAACTATGTTCAACCCAGCTCTTACTGAATTTATTCCTTCTTATGATGGAAGAAATCAAGAGCCTGTCGTCCTTCCTGCCAAAATCCCTCTTTTACTCATGCAAGGTGCGGAAGGAATTGCTGTTGGGATGGCGACAAAAGTCTTCCCTCACAATTTTTGTGAACTGATTGAAGCTGAAATTGCTCTTCTTGAAGGAAATAAGAGTGTAGTAATCCCTGATTTTCCATCAGGCGGAATTATGGACGCTACAGATTATGATGATGGGCGGGGAAAAATTCGCCTGCGCGCTAAAGTCGAGGTTATTGATGATAAAACCTTGGTTGTTCGTGAAATTTGTTATGGAACAACAACTGAAGCGGTGATTCGCTCAATTGATGAAGCCGCTAAAAAAGGAAAGATTAAGCTTGAATCCATCAATGATTACACAGCAGAAAAAATTGAAATTGAGATCAAGCTTCCTCGTGGCCACTACGCAAAAGATTGTTTAGAGCAACTTTACGCCTTTACTGAGCTTGAGATTTCCCTTAGCTCCCAAATCATTGCTATTAAAAATGAAATGCCTTGGGAAGGCACTGTCTCTGAGCTTTTAAGTCAACATGTTGAGTTGCTTAAAACTTACTTAAAGCGTGAGCTTGAGTTAGAAAAAGAGAGACTTCAAAACAAAATTTTTGATAAATCGCTCGAACAAATTTTCATTGAAAACCGGCTTTACAAAAAAATTGAAGAGATCAAAACGTATGAACTTGTTCATGAGACAATCGCGAGCAGCTTAAAGCCCTTCCAAAAAGAATTGATTCGGGTCCCAACAAAAGAAGATCGAGAAAAACTACTTGCTATCCCGATTCGTCGCATCTCTCGTTTTGATATCGATAAAAACCAAGATGAAATTGTTGCGTTAAGAGATCAACAGGAAAAGGTTGAGAAAGACCTTAAAAACATTAAATTATTTACAATCTGCTATTTAAAAGATCTTCTCAAAAAATATGGTCCCTCTTACCCACGAAAAACCAAGATCAAAAAAATTCAACAAATCGATAAACGGGCTATATCAGAGAAAATTGTAAAAGTGGGCTATGATCCACAGACTGGATTTTTAGGCACAAGCGTCAATGCGCAAACCTCTGTTGAGTGTAGCAATTTAGATAAGCTTCTAATCTTATTCCATGATGGGCACTATAAAGTGATCAATATTCCTGAAAAGCTCTACATTGAAAAAGCTATTTGGATTGGACCTGCTGATAAAAAGACCACCCTCAATGTAATTACAAGAGATACAAAAACAAACTATCCATATGTGAAACGCTTTGTTGTAAAACAATTCATTTTGGATAAAGATTATATTTATGTTGACCCAGATAAGACGCTTGAATTTGTTTCAAGCGACTCAAACGCAGTCTTACACCTCCTATTCAAACCAAAATCGCGTCAAAAGACGAGTAAGGTTGAATTTACGTTTGAAGATGTGCCCATAAAGGGAGCGCAAGCGCGTGGCACTAGAATTGCTAATAAAGAACTAAAAGCAATTAAACTTTGTACTTAAAGGAGTGCGTTATGTCTTCAAGTATTGGAGGAGGAAGTCAGGGAGTTAATCCCCCTTCACAACCACCTAATGCAGATGAGAACTTGACTCCAACAGAGTCGTCTAGCTATAATGCTGGTCAAGGGCCTGGTCAATCTGGCTATAATGATGGTGTAGGGTCTGATGCAACTATAAAGCCCTCTGGCAAAGCGTCGCTCGGCGACTTGAAAAGTGCTTTTATCACTGCCGCTGAGAAAGGGGGTAGTAGCGCCGCACTTGGTGTAAAGGCGTATAATCAATTTATAGAGCTTTTTGAAAGTTCAGCTGTTACTCAAATGCAACAAACGTCAAATAATGCCATACAACAGGAACAAGATGAGCAAGCAGAGGGTAACCAATAAGTGGTAGATTTCCAAACAATTAAGCAAAGCGATCGCATTTCAGATTACAAACCAGAACTTCCTGCAACAGCACATCAAGATCTAGGGCCTAGCGGAGATCCGAAACAATTTTCACTAGACTGTGCAGATGATCAAGGGCAAGAGGCTGAAATTATGCAAAAAATCTTTGAATCGATAATGCTAATCACACTCCAACAGACGCAGCATAGCGCTGATCAAGCAATGCACAGGCAAAAAGAAGCGCGAAGAAACGGATGAAGCCATACCCAAACAAATCGAAGAATTGGAATTTCGGCTGCGTTCAAGCCCGGGAGCTTTCACGTCAGCCCAAATCCAATTCTTCGATTTGTTTGAGTATGTTTCTTGGTGTTCCATTCACTGATACACTTCGCGCACAACTCAATCCAAATCTTTTTTCACTGTTTAAAGACTACCTCGTTGAGGTGGTGCACAATAAACAGAGCTATCTAGCCAAAGAGTGTGGTATCATGTCAACAGTGGATCAACTAGATAATCTAGAATCTCATATCACAAGCTTACTGAAACGTTTAGCCCCTAATTGCGACCCCAAACCGTGTCAACTGATCACCTCATTATTGTAAGCAAAGAAGAAGAGCAAGAGCGGCTCGATACATTTTTGACAAATCGTTTTGAAGGTTTTTCTCGCACTTACTT
Organism: Chlamydia trachomatis; assembly: GCA_945861315.1. Lineage (GTDB taxonomy): Bacteria > Chlamydiota > Chlamydiia > Chlamydiales > JAAKFR01 > JAJACK01. Next base: position 4,225 of record CAMAUB010000008.1, on the reverse strand, counting down.
TCAAATGCTAATCAAAAACAACTTAGTTCTTGTCAATGGCGAACCTGTCAAAAAGCGAATCAAACTCGAAGAGGGTGATGAAATTGAGATTGAGTTTGCTCTTACAGAAGAGTCTAAGATCGAGCCTGAAAATATTGCTCTTTCCATTCTTTATGAAGATGATGAGTTGATAGCTATCAATAAAGCACCAGGCATGGTCACACACCCAGCTGTTGGTAATTGGCATGGTACTTTTGTCAATGCGCTTCTCTACCACTGCCAATCACTACCTGAACATCACCTACGCCCTGGCATTGTTCATCGACTTGATAAGGAGACATCAGGAGTCCTTGTTGCTGCAAAAACAACCTCAATGCAACAAAAACTTGTCGCTCTTTTTGCCTCTCGTCAAGTGAAAAAAAAATATGTTGCTATCTGCCTTGGTAATCCTGGTAATCAGGTGATTGAAGGGCGTATTGGTCGCCATCCTATACGCCGCAAAGAGATGGCCATTATAGAAGGAGGGGGAAAAGAGGCAATCACTCGTGTTCAAACACGCTTTTGTGATGGGAAAATCAGCGTTATTGACCTCTATCCCCAAACGGGTCGAACACATCAACTACGCGTCCATCTCAAATCGATTGGCTGTCCTATTTTGGGCGATAGCGTCTATGGGAATAAAGCGCTCAATACAAAATATGGAGCACAAAGACAACTGCTCCATGCTGAGAGGCTTTTACTCCCCCTAGAAAAACCACTTGAGCTTGTCGCTCCAATACCTGAGGATATGCTTGCGTATACGCTGATGGTCCAGTGACTCTATTAATTGCTAAATAAATAACTACATAGTATTGTCAGAAATATTGAACAATGACCATTAGGACAAACGATGAAAGATTTTGTAGCTTATATTGTTAAGAATTTAGTTGACTATCCAGATAAGGTAGTCATCAATGAAATAGGGGGAACCAATACCCTAATCATTGAGCTTTCCGTTGAGAAATCAGACATCGGGAAGATTATTGGTAAAAAAGGAAAGACGATCAATGCGATTCGTACTCTTTTAATGTCGGTGGCTAGTCGCAACGGACTTCGTGTTAACCTCGAAATCCTTGAAGACGACAAAAAAGACGAAGACGAAGAATAGACTTCTTTTAGAGAGAATCGGACCGAGCAGGATTCGAACCTGCGACCACCCGCTTAGAAGGCGGGTGCTCTATCCACTGAGCTATCGGTCCATGAGACAAGAGCGTACCTGGAATATAGATATTTTTCAAGCATGAACTGGTTAGGGCCCGTATTCCTCTTCTTCTTTTTTTGACAGCTGGTTATACTCAATGTCACTATAGAGCAGGAAAAAACATTTGAGCGCGTCACACTCATCTCTTGTTAAGGTATATGTTGCTTTGGGAGCGAATTTAGGTTCTCCAACCATAACATTGAGGCGCGCACTAAAGATGCTTGGTGAACATGCGCAGATTTTTTCTTTAACCTGCTCCAAATTCCACGAAACTAAGCCCATCAGCAATCTTGACAAACCACTTGACCAACCAAACTTTATCAATGCCGTTTGTCGTTTTGAGTGCGCTTTATCTCTTTATGAGCTATTCTCATTCCTCGAGGAAGTAGAAAGAAAGCTTGGCAAAAAACCCAAAGCAAAAAATGCACCCCGTTTAATTGACCTTGACCTTATTTTTTATGGAGAAACAGTTCATCGAAGTAGTAAGCTCACTGTTCCCCACCCTCGTTGGAAAGAGCGGACGTTTGTGCTTAAACCTTTAGCGGAAGTATTATGTTATTAGTTACAGGCCCTTGCGTTATTGAAAGTGAAAAAGCAGCACTTGAAGCTGCTGAGTGGCTCACCCGTTTTTTTGAAAGACTCCCTGTTAAATTTATCTTCAAGTCTAGCTACGATAAAGCAAACCGCACATCGATCTCCTCTTTTCGAGGTCCAGGCCTTGAAGCGGGGCTCAAAATTTTGGAGCGAATCAAAAACACCTATAACATCCCCATCTTTACAGACGTCCACTCAGCAGAAGAGGCGAGAGAAGCCGCAGCTGTTTGCGACATCATTCAAATCCCCGCTTTTCTTTGCCGCCAAACAGACTTGCTAGTTGCTGCCGGAAAAACCGGTGCAACGATCAATGTGAAGAAAGGGCAATTCATGGCTCCTTGGGACATGGGCCCTATCATCGAGAAGATTCGATCAACTGGGAATGAAAAAATTATGCTCACAGAACGTGGCGTCTCATTTGGCTATAATAACCTTGTCAGTGATATGCGCAGTATTTTGTTTATGAAAGAACACGGCCTACCTGTTCTTTATGATGCGACTCACTCAGTTCAGCTTCCTGGAGGTCTTGGGGACTCTTCAGGTGGAGATCGTCGCTTTATCGCCCCCCTCTCTTGTGCTGCTATTGCTGCTGGATGCGATGGTCTTTATGTAGAAGCACACCCAAATCCTGAAGAGGCTAAATGTGATGCAGCTTGTATGCTTCCATTTGACCAACTTCCTCAGCTTGTCGATACTTGGTTACAGCTCTTTGAGGTCATGCAATCATGCTCAAGTCGTCTTTAGCTTTCATAGCCACATGTGTGGCTGCAGGTTGGTTTATATTCCATCCTCATGTTGAAGATGACACCACCTTGCAAAAACTTGTGCAAAGCAGCGACCCTTCTTCTCGAACAGAAGCGGGCGGCCTTGTTACCTACTGCCAACAAGTGCGCGAAGGTGTCTCAAAAGAACTCGTCCTTCAAGATCACAAGTGCTCCATTAAAGCAGATACATCTGAGCTCTTTCTCTTCAATCAAAATGGTGACTTTGAAGTGATCGAAGAATTTGACCTTGTTCATCTCACCTTGGATGACAATCTTATTGATGCAAAAGAAGCTTGGTTCAACTACAATACCAATATCCTTTCGACCAAAGAGACCACTCTCACCAAAAATGAAACTGTCGTAAAATCAGATGAAGCGCACTATGATGGAAAGCAACTGATTCTCACTGGTAATGTTTCAGTAGATAGCGAAATGGGTCATATCATCGCTGATAAAGCAATTGTTGACCATAAAAGGGAAGAAAATAAAATCTCTGCATCAAAAATCATCCTCATCGGCCACGTACGCATGATCAATGGAGAGAAAACCCAATACGCCCTTGCTGATCATGTTGAATACTTCCCCGATGAAAAAGTGATGATTTTTGAGTCGGGTGATCGTGTCCTTTTTTATGACCGTGAAAAACAGATGCAACTCTCTGCCAAAAAAATACGTGCTCACCGTGGCATCGAAGATGAAGTGCAAGGCTATGGGGATGTTCGCTTCTGCTTTGGAGCAGAAGAACTCGATAAATTTAAAGACCAATTTAAATGGAAATCTTAAACGTAAAAGATCTGAAGAAACGCTATGGCAAACGTGATGTTGTCAATGGCCTCAACCTCTCTTTGAATGAAGGAGAAATTGTAGGCCTACTTGGGTCTAATGGTGCAGGTAAAACAACAGCCTTCTACATGATGATGGGGCTAATTCGCCCAGATAGTGGCAGCGTTTTCCTTCGTGGTACAGACATTACCAAACTGCCCATCGACAAACGAGCACGCCTTGGCATGGGCTACCTTGCACAAGAACCCTCCATCTTTCGTAGTCTGAGTGTTAAAGATAATATCCTTTGTATTCTAGAGACCCTTCCACTCACTAAGATTCAAAAAAAAGAGCGCCTCGAAGAGCTTTTGTGTGAGCTTAATCTCGAAGCGCTGGCAGATAAGTGGGCCTGCAGCCTATCAGGGGGAGAAAAACGTCGTCTAGAAATCACTCGGGCACTTGTCACAAATCCTACAATCCTATTACTCGACGAGCCTTTTGCAAATATTGATCCCATAGCAATTAGCGAAGTGCAAGAGCTCATTCGCCACCTTGCCAAAAAAAAGATCACAACACTTATTACAGATCACAACGCACGAGAGATTTTCTCCGTTGTAGAGCGCAGCTATCTCATGCGTGACGGCAAAGTTTTTCTATCGGGAACAAAGCAAGAGCTGATTAGCAACCCAGAAGCGCGTTCAGCCTACCTTGGCAACGACTTCCAAATCTAAGAACCAGATATATACTCATCCAAGCTCAAAATGAGAATTTGGGCCGCGTCAAAGCCTCGGGCTTGAACGATCGTAAACAACCCCATATTTCTAATATTGGGTCGTTTACGATCGTTCAATCGCGAGAGCTTTCACGCTGGCCGAAATTCTCATTT